>JAYRNY010000729.1:0-2966 GCA_041911975.1 bacterium
AATTCGGCAAGCAAGTAAACCTCTATAAATCGAGGGTAAACCTGAAACTGCCTGGCGCGGACTCGGATCTCGACTTCGAACTCGCCTCATTACCTGCACCTGTGAAAGGCACAGCAGCACCCTTGCGCCTGGCACTCGGTCGGGGTTTCAAACACTCTCTTGTCCTGAGGCGGGCGGGAGAAGACAAATCAGGAAAATGCACCGTAGTGCCGTCTGCGGTGCAGGTAGTAATGACGATGAATGTGAAACAGAATGTGGCCGGCAACTTTGAATCAAAAACGCAGACAGTCAACACAGCGTGTGCAAGCGGCGCCTGGATTGAACCCTAGCGCGGCGGAGGCGAATTTATGCAAATCGCAAGAACAAGATCAGCAGGAAAGTCGAGGCTTCGCTCGCAGCAAGGAAGCGCCCAGCTCAGCGAATTTGGTGCCGCAATATTTCTTCTATTTTCGTGCATAGTAATTCCTCTGCTCGATCTTTCGATCATCCCGGTGCGACTGGGTCTGGGTAATTCGATTGTCAGTCATCGTGTCCATCAGTTGGCCCAGAGCGAGTGTCTCAGCGACGCTTTCAAATCCTTCAGAGAAGGCGATTTCCACACAGGCTTGACAGCCATCGGTGGTTTCAATGCCAGATCTACAGAGCTCTGTCTGGTTGCCACGTCTGTGAAAAACCCCGATCAATCAATGAAAGTCAGTCGCCCTGGTGCCCTTCCCGGCGATTGGCTACCCGACGGGATCAAAGGACCTTGTCTCTACCGGCTGGATCTAACTGTTGATGCTGAAATTGAGCCGTTGATCACAGCCCGGCTGCCCGGCTTGAAAATTCCCGGTTTGACCAGCCCGATCCCATTTCACTTGCGTGAAGAGGCCAATTGGGAAAACATGGGCTGCGATCCTTCCAGCGGCGAGTTCTTCGTTAACAAGTAGGCTATCAGGCAATCCCTGGCGGTGGATCGTCCTTGAAAGTGTTTGCATCGAGAGATGTGTAGTAGAGCGGCTGCCAATCAGTAGTTAGGCGAGTCCAGTTACTGCCACCAAATGCTGGAGAGTATGAGTGTTCTCCACTTACTATCTTCTGGTCTTTATGGTCCATTCCTATTTGCATCACCAATCCAGAATTGTCTTTGTCGGTGCGCGCAGAGTATGTTGTAAAAAATCCATCGTATTTGTTGGTGTCATATTTCAAAGCTGGGGTCCCAGGCCCGAAATGATCGTTTCTTCCAACCGGCGGCGAATCGAATTGATACGTGCCGTCCGCCAGTTGCTGGCGACCCTTGCCCGGGGTGCTTTCATTGTTCTTGAAGTCGGGACGATAGTTCCCTTCCCACCAGTTGGAGTCTGAAGGGCTCTGGGCTTCCACCCATCCACCACCCTTCAAATGGTAGTAAGTTGCAGCATCTTTCACTTGTACGGTTGCCTCAGGATCGACTGTTTTACCTTCCTCCGGATAAACAACGCCCCACGGAGCTGTGTTGAAAACCCCTTCTTTCGGCTGTATCCATCCGTCATGTTTTCCATATGCGGCACCGTTTTTTCCATGAAACGGCGCATCAGCAACGACAAGTCCTCGGCGGTCGAAATCGTTTTGCGCTAAGGCATCATCGAGGCTTCCATGTTTCGGCTGCTCAGCTGGATCGATCTCGGGCGGGTTGTCACCGCCTTCGGTCGGATTTTTATTGCCTCCACCTGGCTTTTCGCTGCCACCGGGCGTTTCGCTGCCAGCTGGTTTGTCTTCACCACCCGGTTCGTCCTTGCCACCCGATTGTTCTTTGCTTTGTTCAGCAAGTTTCTGCATGAACTTTTGGAGTTCTTCCGGTGAGATCACGCCATCGTGGTTCTCATCGATTTGTTGAAACGCTTGCAAAAGCTCTTCCAGGCTGATATTTCCATCACCATTCTGGTCCAGAAAATTCATGAATTGCTGAAATTGCTCTTCTTCAGCAGCAGGCTCGGGTGGTTGATCGTTTTCACCGCCTTTATCGTGACTGTCTTCTTTGCCACCTTCTTCTGAGCCACCTTCTTCGGAACCTCTGTCCTCATGTGGCTTTTCAGATCCATGTTCTTCCTTGCCACGATGTTCTTCGGAACCTCCATTGTCATCGCCGGGTTTCTCTTCGCCCGGTTCGCTCGCGTGCTTCAACTCATCGGCGCCACCGGCATCAATGATGTGTTGGCGTGCGCTGCTTTGCAGAGTGTCGAGAGTTTGAAGCTCTGGCTGGGAAAAACCATCGGTACCGAAATACTGCTGTGCTTGCGAAATCAAATCTTGCTCTTGCTGCAGATTTGTGAACTCGTCATAGTCAATCTCTCCATCTTTTACACCGTCAAAGATGGCATGTTCTTGATTGTTTTGTCTGAAGTCCACGCGCTTCGGATCACCTAGTTCAGGGGCGGATGTCTTGGTGCTTTCCAGACTGTAGGGGTCGCTCATCTCCAGAAAATTTGCATTGCCATAGCTGTTGCTTCTAGCATTCATCTGCTCGAAGGTTGACCACTTGGTACTCGGGTTATAGATCTCACTGTGAATGGCGGATTCGTGCGGACGCAGAGCATTAACGGCCTGAGCCGATTCCATCTGAAATTCACTCATGGTGATTGTCTCTCCATAGACAAAGTTGCAGTGCAAGCACACCGAAATCGGCAGGCAGCCTGATTACAGTCGGATGTGCATAGTAAGCGGTTTGGGCGAGATAGCAGCGAAAAGCTGCGTGGCGGAAGAGGGAGACAGGACGATTTAGGCGATTATGCCCGCGGCATATGACAACGATGTGGCAAGCAAAGTCCTGCATGCCATTGCGTGGATCGAGTTGATTACCGGAGAGTTAAGATTAATGGATTTGCCACAGGTTATTATGGTCTGAAAAATTCGAAGCTTTGCAAGAGTTGTAGTTTTTATGTCAAGAATCTTCGTCCGAATACTCATAGTCATTGTCTTTAGTCTCCTCGGTTTTCCTGCCACGGCGA
>JAYRNY010000730.1:0-5630 GCA_041911975.1 bacterium
ACGGAGATTGTTGCATCGTTGCCGATGACGCGCGCTGCGACCATGCAGAGCGACTCGGCAATGACTGGGTTGACCTTGCCCGGCATGATCGAGCTTCCCGGTTGAACCTCGGGCAGATTCAGCTCGCCGAGACCGGCTCTGGGACCACTTCCCAGGTGCCGAATATCATTGGCGATTTTCATCAGGCTGACAGCAGCCGTCTTCAGCGCGCCCGATGCCACCACAATTTCGTCCAGTGTGCTCTGCGCCTGGAAGTGGTTGGTCGCTTCGCGGAAGCGGATGCCCAGCCGCTCGGACAGACGAGCCAGAGCCAGACTGGCGAAGCGGGGATGAGCGTTGATGCCCGTACCCACTGCGGTTCCGCCTAAGGCCACGTAACTCAAACGCGTGCGGGCGTACTTGATGTGCTGGATGGCGTTGGCTACCTGAGCGGCGTAACCAGAGAATTCCTGCCCGAGCGTGATCGGCGTGGCGTCTTGCAAATGCGTGCGACCGGTCTTCACGACCTTGTTGAACTGCTTGGACTTCTGCTTGAGCGCGCGCTCCAGATTGCTCAGTGCGGGAAGCAGCTTCTGGCAGATGGTGAGCGATGCAGCCACGTGCGTGGCGGTCGGAATGACGTCATTGGACGACTGGCAACGATTGACGTGGTCGTTGGGATGAACCGCCTCACGATCGCTGAGCTCGGCGCCGAGAATTTCCCGGGCGCGCGCAGCAATCACTTCGTTGACGTTCATGTTCGTCGACGTGCCGGAGCCAGTCTGGTACACATCGATGGGAAACTGATCGGCCAGCTTGCCGGCGATGATTTCCTCGGCAGCCTGCACAATCGTGAAGGCGATGCGCCGGTCCAAAAGCTCGAGTTGAGCATTGGCCTCGGCGGCGGACGCCTTGATTGCGGCGACGGCGCCAATGAACGACTGCGGCATGGGCAGCCCACTGATGCGGAAGTTGTCGATGGCACGCTGCGTGGTGGCGCCGTAATAGGCGTCGGCAGGTACCTTGACCGCTCCCATCGAGTCATTTTCGGTGCGAAAGCGTTGCTTTCCACCTTTTCTAGATGTCTTGTTCGCGGACATTTTGGACGTACTCCTTGGACATTTGGAACGCACCGAGTGCATTCGACCTTTGAGTGCTATCTATCAGTGCCAAGAAGAAATCCTGGCAAAAACAGCAATAGCGCTCAGCAATTAGAGGTTTCGGGTTGAAGAGAGAGAAGAGGTCAAGAAGTAAATAAAAAGAGTCGGCAGAACTCTACGAACCCTGCAGATATCACTTCAAGTGCATTTGTATTTGTTCAAAAACCGCTCTATTTCTCGTTCTATAAAAACAACACCTGCTGACAACTTGCGATTGTGCCGCAAAAACCCACTGGTACTGCATGTTTCGCACAAAATTGTTGTCAGGCGCTCATGTGAATTACGCAATAGGTGTTCAAATCTGGCTCTTGCCTGCCGGTTTACGTTGGAGCGCGCTCGCGCGAACCACCCTGTCGCCCGCTTTGCATCGCGATCTGCCTGCCAAGGGGGGGGCGGCTGGGATTAGTGTGCGTCTCAGGCACCAATGGCAATCACAAAACGAGTTTCAAAGGCCGCTTACGGGCGGTTTTTTTCTTTGGTTGTGGTGCGTTCCAACTGTGCTTCTATGCGATCGGCGTCTTTGGTTTTTCCCAGTGTGCGCAGCGTTTTGCTCCACGCTCTGAGGACTTGATACGGCGCCACAGCACCATCATGCGGATGTTTTGAGTTGTAGGCAGCAATGGTGCGGAAAACCTGTTCTGCTTTTGCAGTCTTGCCGTTGTCTATGTACACCTGGCCCAGGTTCCACAAGGCATTCATGGTCGGCTTGCTGTTCAACCCATCCGCATGCGCACACAGCTCGACAGCCCGAACAGCCATCGGTTCCGCCATTTTGCTGTAGCCCATGACTTTCATGGCAGCGACAACCATGTGCAGAGTGGCAGGGCGCCACCAGGTCGTCACGACACCGGCGATTATCACCGCCAGTGGTATCGAAAGAACAATCAAGACTGCTTGAAGCATCTTGCGGCGCGTGTTTTGCACCGGCTTTGTCAATTCAACGTCAGATGTCGCCGATTCGAGATCGCCCATCTAGTAAACCCGTTTTTTATCTGTGCAAATTGTAGTCGCTCAGGGCAGTATTATGTTCTTGTTCTTCAGGAAAGTTCAGATGACGCAACAGCCGTCGCCGGGGCCCGCGCAAGAGCCCGTACCGGACAGCAAAACGCCAGCCAAAAAGCAAAAGATCTATCGCCTCAGAATGATGGTATTGGTGCGCATTCTGGCTGAAGTGACAGCGCTGGTCATCGTTGCTTTGCTGCCAATCCTCTTGCTCTGCCTGGGCAAGTTCCAGATCCTGCCTACGGCTTGGAAAGTCGCCCTGTCCATCATGGCTGGCGGCGCGCTTACCATTGTGCCTTTCTATGGTTTCGTCACCTGGAAGGTGAAAACTGATGACGATGGGCTTACGGCGGTTACCGCATTCAAGCGCAAGACGATTGTTTGGATTGATGTGCGTGCTCTTGTAAAACGCTCCACCTGGAATTTCCCGCGCTATGTGGTGGAAGGCTCAAGCGAGGAGGTTTCCTTTCCAGTCTGGCTGGATAACTTGAACGAGCTTTTGGAGCGGATCAAAGCCAGTCTACCTGCGGGCTCGGCCTCGTTCAATCCATATCGAATGTTCAGGCAAGATGCAGTCCTTTTCGGTATGCAACTGGCTCAATCTGCAGCTGGACTGCTTTTCCTTGGAGTGCTCTGGTTTTTCTATGCGGAAACGTTGAAGAAAGGAAATCAATCAGACTCAATTATGGTGCTGGTTTTCTGTCTTGTGGCATCGGGAATTCTGCTCTGGCGCACGGTGATGATCTTGCTCATGCCGCGCAGTGTCGAGGTAAAGCTGGAGTTTGTCGTGATTAAGACGCTATTCTTTACCATCGCTTTGCCCTGGGAGAAAATCGTTTCGGTCAAGCCTACCATCCCGCTTTTGCCGGAAGGATTCATGATCAAAACCAAAAAAGGGTCATATCTAATCGGCAACGGCATGGACCGAAGCGATGAGCTGGAGCAGGTTTTGCAGGGCAAGATCGGCGAGAGGCTGCCGGTCCAAGGTGACGGAAAGAGCGCTTAAGTGCCGGTTTCTACTTGGACGAATCGTCGAAGAACTGTGCAATCATGCGGCGATGCAATTCGAATGCCACATTGGCCGGCAGCTGATCTTTCGTGAAGGCCGCTACTTCCGAGGCATCGTCGCCGGCAACCATTGAACCTTTAGCAAGTTTTGCCAGGTAGAAGAGAATAATTACGTTGATGCCTTTGCCGGGAGAAAATGCACCTAGCAGGCGGTCGATTTCCACGTTCAAGCCGGTCTCTTCGAAAACTTCTCTCTGTGCTGATTCTTCCGGCTCTTCTCGAGCTTCCATGAAGCCGCCGGGCAGGCACCAGTCACCTACATATGGCTCGTATTTGCGCTTGACAAGCACGATGCCGGATTCAGTCGGCACCAGGGTGGCGGTTACTGGTTTTGGATTGTCCCAGTGTACAAATTCGCACACCTCGCACAGCAACCTGTCTCGTCCGCCCAGCTCCGCGATTATCAGAACTGTCGCGCAAACCGGGCAATTTTTCAGGGCTTGAGGTAGGTTTCCTGCTCTTGGACTAATCACTGTATTTGACTTGGGAATCAAAAAAGCTTGGGGATTTATCGAGGCGCAAATTTTATCGCCTCTATCTATTCAACCAGTATTTGGCCTGACTGTGAGCCGATCAACATTAAGACTTGATGTTTGTTTTTCCGAAAAGGCACCACAATAGGTGCCAAAAGTATATATCAACATCAACTGATGTAACGCATCTTTAGGTGGCTGGAAAACTACCACTGGTGAGTTTTTCTGGATTTCGACCCGGAAAAAGGATCGATGATTAGCAGCGTATTAATAGCGCATGTCAATCTCATCTGTAGAATATCGCTGCTAATATGTCGCCAGAGGGGTAAAACGGTATACCCGAGCCTTTCTCGTGACAACCTTGGCGCCTCGTTTCGCCTCCAGAAACGAAGTTCTAAAAGCAAATCCTCACTTCGAGGCTAGTAGGAGTCTTAGATGAATTCGGAGTCCCTGGATAGTTTTCAACTTGCACCAGGCGTTAAAGACCAATCGCTGAAGCGAAATCTCAGAAAGCAGAAGCAATTTGGGACGGCAGGCAAAATAACCGAAGAACGCTCATGCAGCGGCAACGTCTGCGAAGCTATTTGGAAGCCCAGCGCTGAAGGTCGTCTGCTCAACGGGCAGAAGAGCTAAGCGAGCCGCACCGGATCAAGCTTTCAATTCAAATTTCAATGGAACGCAGCGCATTAGTCCTGCGTCCTGAATGCAATTTTCTCTTTGCCGCTCTTGTGCTCAACAGCGGCACCACGCAATGCGTCCCCACACCAGTTCTAGATTTGCTGCAGCTTATGTGAGTCGCAGCACAGAATTATTTGCCCCGCGAAAAAAAATTGTGCGAGTTGCAAATCGCTCTTGCAAACAGTCTTTTAGAGTGAGATTGCAAGATTCTCAGCAATTTCTAGCTGAGCTAGCGCATATTTCATTCCCTTCAGCCTCCAGCCTGGCAGGCTTTCCACTTGCACTAAATAAGCCCCATGACTAGTCTCTTGGAGCATCATTCTTTCGTTCTTTTTTTCTTTCGACTCAGAACTCAAAACCAAAACACAGTTTTAGTTTTGCAACCACACAAGGAGCGTCCGCTGGACGTTCCTGAAATACGGCTCTATGCCAGGAGATGTAGGATGACTAAGTCAATTCGAACATTGCTGGCCACCGTGGCCGGTGTCACAGCCAGCGTGCTGGCTTTCTATCTGACAGCTACGTTGCTGACGATGTTTCTCCAGTGGTTGGCAGGTGATGCCACCATCTTCCAGGAGATCTATCGCGATTTCGACGGTAATCCGGTTTTCCTGCTCCTCCGGGCGGCGGTCGCACTCTACATGGGTGTCATCGCTTTCCGGCTCGGATGGAAATACTTCGGAAAATTCGGTATTCCGGGCGTCTTGGCGCCGTACAGCGATGCAGTTGGTGAAAAGCCGATTGCGGTGCGCGTGTTTGTGAACGGACAGGACGAGATGGGTCAACTGGCTCGCCTGGAAGTATTCTCGAACAAGGTGCCGGCTGCTGCACTCCGTGAGTTTTACTGGGGTGGCAATGCCAAGCCGCTGGTAATCCGCGGAGAAGACGGGCTCTACCTCCAGCTCATCAAGACTGGAAGAAGCCCGTACGAAGCGGACAACGCCAGTGAAGAACCGACCATCGCCGTCAAGGTGCGCACCCGCAGGCAGATTCTCCACAGCCTGGAGAGTGTCTTTGGCGCGCAACCAACGTACGTCGTTCAAGAAGGCAAACCAATCGCATTCTTCCGCATGGCGCTCGACTACGTCGGCAGCCAGACGGATGCACACGGAATGCTGGTCTGTCATGGCGACAGGGGGCTGATGGAATCAGTCTTCCTGAAGCAGCCGAAGGTGGCCACGTCAACGGTGCAAGTGCAACGCGCCAGCGCGGATGCAACTGACCATGCGACGAATTCGTCTAACCACGACCACGATCAAACCGTTCCACA
>JAYRNY010000731.1:0-2035 GCA_041911975.1 bacterium
AGAACAGCGAGTATTTCGAGCGGCTGGCACAGGAACTGTTGCAGTGGATAGAAGCCAAGCAGGAAGGCATCTTCCACATCGATGTCCGCCTCCGACCGCACGGTGGAAAGGGATCACTCTCAAACGCGTTCGATGAAGTCTGTAAATACTATAGCGCCGACGGCCTCGCCGCTCCGTTCGAACGGCAGGCGTTGATCAAGCTGCGGCATATTGCGGGTGACGCGGCCCTGGGCAAGAAGGTGGAAGCCCATCGCGACAGCTTCGTATACAGCGGCGCCCCCTGGGATCTGGCGACCGCGCTCGATCTGCGTCGGCAACAAGTGAAACAACTGGTCGAGCCAGGGCAGATCAACCTCAAACACAGCCACGGTGGTATCGTCACGCTGGAATATGCCATTCAATATCTGCAGGTTATGCACGGCCACCGCTACCCCAGCTTGCGCACGCCCAACACGCTGCGTGCCCTGGCTGCACTCATCGACGTGGGTCTCATCCCTCGCGCCACCGGTGAGAATTTGCGCAAGTCCTACCTCTTCATCCGCATGTTGATCGACGGCCTGCGCATGGTACGGGGCAACACCAAGGACCTCGTCATCCCTCCACCGGAGTCCGACGAATTTATCTTCCTCGCCCGCCGCGTCGGTTATCAAACCGAAGATTGGCAAGCGGGGGCAAAACACCTGCTCTCGGACATCGAACAGCATATGAAACAGAATCGAGAGTTCTTCGAGAAGATGTTCGGGAAGGTGTAAGAGAGGGAGCCTGATGCTCCCCATTGCTCGCACAACGCGCGGCCTCGGAAGGCCCTCGTTGGATGCGCGCACCAGGGCAGGAATCAGGCCCCCCGTAGTGAAAAAACGAGCACGCTCCGAAAGACATTACACCCTTGGGATAAGATAACCTCGACCTTATAGGAAAGCTTATCCCCCACACAGCACTGTTATCATTGGACCCCCAAGTACCCATTCACCAGCATTGCGGCTGGAGTTACCATGCGAACCCAAAAGCAGGCTGCAAACAATCCGAGTCCGTCAAGCCGCAAGCACTCAGACATCGACAGATACTCGGCAGAAGATGCCGCGGCGGTCTTGAATAGGCTCATTCCGCGCCAGCCACTTCAGGAATTAGTGTTACAAGAATTTGCAACGTCCATTCGCCATCTGCCCGCAGACAAAGAGCGGGTGCAGTGGGCGGTAACAATGCAACCAACTTTGGTCCGTCTTAACATAGGCCGTATCGAGGCTTTTACAATTTTCAAAGACAGGGTGAGGGTACTCATCTCTGAGTCTAAAATGGATCAGGCATTACGCGATGGGGTATACACATTCGAGCAATTCCCATATAGAGCAATCCCCGGGGCCTTGAGCATTGATGTGCCACACGAGCCATTTCCCAACCTTGCGGGAAACCTGAGAGGCCCTCATTATGACATTTATAGAAGAGGCGCTCGCTGAAAACCGCAATACAAGCTACGCAAAATCACATTCTCCCGGTTTGATACAGCATATCAAAGAACGATTCCCCGTCACCTCGCTTAAAGTTGAGGAGCCGATTCACCCTTCCGAACAGGAAGGCGAGGACAACGAAATTAGAACGATTCGGGAACGAACGGACATCGGGCCCACGGAGAAACAGCAACTGATCCAATCTCGACGCGGGCAAGGTGTGTTTAAATCCAATGTACAATGCTACGAGAAGGCTTGCCGAGTAACTGGCATCTCAGAGCTTAGCCACTTACGAGCAAGCCACATGAAGCCCTGGAGACAGTGTACTGATCCAGAAAGAATATGCGGTCATAACGGGCTTCTGCTCGCCCCACATATTGATCATTTATTTGATGGCGGGTGGATTTCCTTCTCAAATGATGGTGCACTACTCATTTCATGCTCGCTGAGCCCAGACATCCTAGTGTAGTGTCTCATAAATAGCAGGCATATGTCTTGCGTCTTCTGTGCACATCTCGTACAAGGAGGTGCCCACATGAAGACCGGCCGACCCAAAGCGACCTTGACGTTGACGACGGACGAAGTGGCTC
>JAYRNY010000732.1:0-3862 GCA_041911975.1 bacterium
ATGTAACCCCGGTTTCTGTGAAAATCGTCAATAAATCAATCGGATATCAAATTGTCTCTAAGGCTCCGCTGTGGCGAGTTGCCGTTTTTCGCGATGATGACAAAGTCATGCGCGACCTGACGCGGGCTGAGTTTTACGAAAATCAGGAATATCATCCCATCATTGCAGGCGTCGCTACGCGCAGGATGAAAAACATTGGCGGCCAGACACTCTGGCGAACTAAAGTCGATGTCTTTCGCTACGGTGAAGACGAAAAATGGGTTGGCCATTTGTCCGGCATACCAAAATCTGCAGACGATTTGATACTTGCATATTACAAGTTGTTTCCGGTTGACGGATTCATTCTGAAATATACGACTAATGGTGAAAATGCGCAGGAGAAAAACGCGTCTTTCTTGTCGAGCGAGTACCAGGGCCGCCTGACTGTTTTGGAAACGCTGAGAATCAGTGAAGTGCCTTACAATCCAGCGGAATTCAAAGTGCCTGTCGGTTACAGAAAAGTCTTAGCCACCGAGCAAATCATGACCTCATCAAATCGCCGAAAGGAAGCTGATTCGATTTTTGAAGAGCTGGGTCTGGGTGAGAAACTCGGCAAGAAGAAAGCGAAGTGATGTTGAATGCAGTGATCAGCTTGAAGAAGAAACGAGGAGCAGCCAGCCTTTTGCTCGCCGCTTTTCTTCTTGCATTGCCGCTCAAGCCCGTTCAGGCTGTGCCGAAAACAGAATGGCTGCTCGAGCAGCGCCATCATGTCAGCGGAGTGCACGTGTTCAAATTTACCCCGACAGCTATCCAGGTGACTTGCAAGCACATCGGCTGGAAAATTGTCTCGAAAGCGCCTGATTGGAGTGTTTGCGCCTATCGCCCGGACGACAAAGTGATGTGCACGATGAATCGCCAGGCGTTCTATCTCAATCGCGGCTTTCGGGCCAAAAAGCATCGTATGGAAAATCTCAAGCAAATCGGCACTCAGACGGTCGGACCATTGAAGGCTGACGTCTACACCAGCCGGACGTATCAAGTCTGGGTCGGCAGAATTAAAGGGATTCCGGTAGAGGTGGAAGACATGATTATCGCCTACCATGAAGCACGCCCGGTCGATGGGCTTGTTCTCAAAGGCATCACCTATGGTGTCGACGGACCGGAGAAAAAGGACACGTCTTTCTTTTCAATGGACTCAAAAGGCCCGGTCGTGACGGTGGAGACTTTGAGCTTGAAACAAATTCCCTACAATGCCATGGACTTTGAGGTTCCCCGCGGGCTGCGCGAGACACATGATATGGAGATGGTTATGACTTCATCGGCCCGCCGCAAAGAAGCAGAAACTATGCTGGAGGACATGGGCGTAGGGGAAACTCTGGGCAGCAAAAAGAAAAGATAAGCTGCAAGATTCGGGAAGCCCGCAGATTTGCAAAATGTGGAAAAATGTGGAGTCTCAAGACCTGAATTCGTTTCTGCTTTACTGCAATCAAAAACTTGAATCCCAAGTACACTGCCAGTCTTTGCATCGCTTCCGCTCTTTTTCTGAGTGCGAATCTTTCCACAGTCGCTGCTACAGTTGGCAAGAAAGAATGGCGAATGAAGCAGAGGGAGTATTCAGCAGGGATTATCACGGTTTTCTTTTGTTCTACTGCCGTGAAAATACTCAACCCGAGCCGTGGATTTTCTATTGTTTCAAAGGCACCGGACTGGGATGTTTATGCAATTCGCGATGACGACAAAGTCACTTGCAGATTGACAAAGCAGCAGTACTACAACAAGAACGCATACAAGGTCAAGCACGGACATACCGATTCCAAAGTGCTCAAGACTTACAAAATTGGGCCGGTGACTGCGCCTCTGTGCTATGGGCTCTACCACAACGATGTGATCAAGCGCTTTGAAGGCATTCCGATTGAAGTCGAAGATCTGATCAGTTGCTTTTACAAGGCTACCTGTGTGGATGGAATTTACTTGAGATCGATCTCGAATTCCGTGCCGAGCGCGAAGAAAGATTCGTCGGTGTTTCTCTCAGCAGACTTGAACCGCACGGGCGTGACCTTGGAGACAATCAGTCTGGCCGAGGTTGATTACAAAGAATCTGATTTTGCAATTCCTAAGAATTATCGCCAGGTGTTCGACATCGGTCAGATCCTGACCGGCAAGTCGAAACGCAAAGAAGCTGAATCGATTTTCCTGGACATGGGCGTGGGAGACGATCTCGGCAAGACGAAAACCAAATAGCCCTGCTGTTGTATAAACTATAGCGTATAGCATAAATGGCGAGAAAGAGAAGGGGCGCGGACCAGAGCAAAAGCTCCAATCCGCACCTCAACTCAGTTCAGAAGATCAGGCAGCCGGAGCCGCGGTGATCAGCTTGGCGCTGGCGCGCAGTTCGCACCAGAACACGTGCCCTTCAATATCGGGCTCGTCGCACACCCGCACGATAACGGTGTTGACGCGGCTTCTTATTTTGGGGCCCGCGACGACTTCCAATCGAGTACCGGAAGGGACCTGCCAGTTGTCCGAGAGAAAGTTGCTTGGGTCCAGCGCGATGAGCAGATTTTCTTTCACGTGCAGTTCGGGCTCGATCGTGAAACCTGGCAGTCCGTCCTGAATGACGGGCAGCACTTCCAGGAAAGTCCCTTTGAGCACCTGCTCCTTCTTGAGCATAGGCATTGTTTGCCGTTTTCTAAATTTGAGGTCCGACGACGGGCAAATGCCGCCGGAACTGGTTGATGTTGTAGACGCCGTCCAAATACTTGACTTGAGCGGCAGTCAGAGCACGCAGGTTCTTCCTCGCCGCGCCGTATTCCTTCACTTTGAGGAAAACATCGATGAGCTCCAGGGAAATCTCAGCGAGTTCTTTCGGGCGTCCGCAGTCGGGGTCGGCGCGGCGGCTGGAGTCGGTGATCTCGGTGGGCACGCCGGCCAGAGCACAGAGTTCCATCACATCGCTTTTCCAGACCCCTGCAAGGGGAAGGAAGGTGGCGATGCGGCTGGAAAGGCTGAAATTGCCCATGACCATTTCCGAACGGTTTCTGGAGCCAACCAGCCACCTGTGCTCGGCAATGGCGATGCTCTGGAAGGTCGCCCAACGACGGGCTTCCTTGTCTTCCTTGCCGCGCGGCGCCGGAATTCGGCGGATGGTGCCGACGGACTCGAACCACTCACGGCAACGCAAGTTGCTGCCGGAAAAAACGCCGATCGTCTTTTCAGGGCAGGCCTGGTTGAAGAGCCAGAAGATGAGAGCGCTGTCCGAGCCGCCGCTCACGGGAACGAGAACACCCTGGGCGCGGCGCGTGCTTTTGCGGATCCAGGCAATCAGAGTTTGCAATCGCTTGTCCATGACTGTTTCCTTTATCTGGGAGCGCACTGCGTGCGTTCCTATGCGCCGCCGGTGAGCATGAGCGGATGCCCGTTCAAAGACGGCAGCTTGCCCGAGGCGACGAGCGCCACGGCTTCAGCTACTTCTTCAGCAGGGATGATGCGCTTTTGCGGGTTGGTGTTCTTGACGATGTCTTCGGCCTCAGCCTCGGTAATGCCGCGGTGGCGCACACGACCGGCGACGGTGCGTCTGGTCATGTCGCTCTCCACGAAGTGCGGGCAGATGGGCACGACGACGATGCCATGCTTGGCATATTCCAGAGCCAGCGAGCGGGCGAAGCCGAGCTGCGCGTGCTTGGATGCCGTGTAGGCGGAGTCGTATTTGAAGCCCTTCAGACCGGAGATGCTGTTGATGAAGGTGATGGTGCCTTGCTTCTCATCCATCATCACCGGCAGGCACGCTTGCGCGAAGTGGAAGGAACCGTCGACGTTGACGGCGAAGATTTCCTTCCAAATCTTTTTGTCGAACGTGTGCGCGGCGCCGCCCTTGGCGATGCCG
>JAYRNY010000733.1:0-1824 GCA_041911975.1 bacterium
GAGAAACATATTGAAGGTTTCGCAGGTAATTCAAAAGCCGATTGTGCCGGAACTCTTTCTGCACACTCTGGAAAACATTGTTCCGCCGCCTGCGGAGGCTACTTCGCACCCAGTTGAACCAATTGCTACATTCAAAGTTCGACCGGTCTTCGACGCGGCACAGGTTGAAGAGTCGATCGAGCAAATAGAAAAGATGCTCGCTGACGAAAATACTCTTCCCGAGGAATTAGAGCGCCTGAAAAAATTGAGGCGTCGCGTCGAAACTCAAAATGCCATCAGGAAGGCGCGCGACACGTTCGTGAAAGAACTGCCGGAAGCCTGGGGCGAACTGACAACAGCAGTGAAAAAGGCGCGGGAAAATCCGAAGAATCTCTGGCTGCTCCAGGATGCCATGGGTATTGCGCACAAAGTAAAAGGCACAGCCGGCTCGTTCGGTTTTTCAAAAGTCGGTCAATTTGCAGAACGCATCGAACACTTCTTGATCACTGCAGACCCCCACACCGACACGGAACAGGAAGTGATCTGGGCGGAGATTATCCGCTCAGTCACCGAAGGCACGCAGGTAGTGGAGGAGATCACCAAAGAACAGTCGAGTCAGACAGCCACGTCAAAGCTTCCCTCGATTTCATGCCTGGCAGTCACCCCTGAAGGCGCCTATCCGGGTCCTCTCAGAGGAGCCGCACAGGACGCCAACTGTGAGCTGGATATGGTGGGCAGCTCAGTAGGCGCCATAGTAAAGTTCGGCAGGCAAGATTATGATTCGGCGATCATTGACCTGTCGCTGGACACAACCTCCGGAAAGTTTCAGCTGGCGCGTGAGTTGCGCCAGGCGGCAAAGAGAATAATCCCCCTCTGCTTTGTCAATTCCAAAGAAGAAGAATTTTCGCAAGCCGACATCGTATATGGTGGCGCATCAGTGTTTCTCGATGCGGATGTGACAAGGGGAAGTCTGAGTGAGGCAATGCAAATCTTGACGGTTGCCGGCCAAATGCGAAAACCGCGCGTTCTCTGCGTCGACGACGATCCATTGCTGTCTAGTTTCGTCGAATCGGTCCTCATTCCCGCAGGCATTACCGTCCGTTCTTTGAATGAGCCGATCATGATAATCGAAACGATGAACGAGTTTCAGCCGGACCTGGTCTTGCTTGATGTAATCATGCCCGGGCTTACGGGCTACGAAGTCTGCCGGCTCCTCAAATCGCATGACGACTGGAATCAAGTCCCGGTGATTTTCCTTACTTCCAAGAGTGACTCGGAAGGCAAGCGCGCCGCCTTCACCGCCGGCGGTACCGACTTCTTGAGCAAACCGGTGCTCGTCGATGAATTACTTTCACGGGTAAAAGCACATTTGTCTAAAACCCTGAGTGAAGTTTCAACCCGCATAGACCCTCAAAGCAAAGTACTTACAGCCAAGGCTCTGGCGTCCGAAAGCGAGCAACTGATAAATATTTGCCAGCAGCAATCGCAGAGCTTGTCACTGGGAGTTATCTCGATTATCGACCATGACCAATTGGACACTCTGCATGGAGCATTTTCGGCAGAGCATGTAGTCGGCAAGCTGGGTGAGCTTCTAAATGAGCGGTTGAGAGCCGAAGATCTGCGGGGTCGAATCACCGACAGTGAATTCGTTATAGTTATTGCCGGCGAACCGGTCGAAACGTTAAATCGCATATTCGAATTTCTCAAGCAAGACTGGGCCAAAATGTGGTTTCCCAGTGGACCGGGCAAAGAGTTTCAAGCCCAATTAGCCTTCAGCACCGCAGAATTCCCTCTGGAAGGTGATAAATTCGAAAAACTCAAAGACTATGCTTTGGGAGGTCTAAA
>JAYRNY010000734.1:0-4047 GCA_041911975.1 bacterium
CGGGCTGGTAATGAAACAGATCAAACGGGTCATCGCGACGGCAATGCGAATCTTAGTCGGCGTTGCTTTTGCGGCAGACTTGAGCCAGAACGCCAACATTGACAGAAAAGCGACTGCAAAGAGAACAGTGGCAATGTTGAGCGCCAGATCGAGGTTGAGCATCAGGCTCAAGGGTCCGCGAATCGAAACCATCCAGGTGGGAAACACAGCCGGGTCGTTTTTTTCCGTCTGGTGCAACAGTGCCGGATATTCAGCGAGCGTTTTTACGCCGAATATCAGCGCTGAAACGATTACAAGAACGGCTCCGTTGAGAGCAGTCGAAATCAACACTCGCCAGCGCCGCATGGCGATGACCGGAATGACAAGGAAAATCGCATACTGAGGTTTGATCGACATCAGCGCCAGGCCGATACCGGCAGCGGTATCATTGCCACGGAACCAGCTGTAAAGCATTAGCCCTAATGCAGCCAAAATGAAAGCGCTATTTTGCCCATCATCCATCAGCCATTCATACGGATAACTGCCAGCAACGCAAAGCAGGAAGAGGGCACTGAAAATAGTCGTATAGCCGTTTTGCTTCAAGAGCTTCCAGAGCGCCAATCCGCTCAAGCCAAGTCCGGCAAGGCAAAAGGAAATGTAGGAAAGGAGAATGGGCATGAGAGCGAACGGCGCCAGCATGGCAAAAAACCACGGGACGGACTGCCCAAGAGGGATGTGATCGACACTGATGTGCGCTCCCAGACTTTCAGTCAGCGTCTTGTTGTAAGCAGCCAATTGCGTCGAGAGCTGGTAAATCTGCTCTCTGGCACTGGAGAGAACTATTTTTCCTGCGGAGTAGAACGCCACAAAATCAATGAAGGAGAACGAATTTGGACCATTTGCACGAAAGAAATGAATATTGAGGGAGATCTTGAGAACGATGCGATAGAGGAAACCAATCGCAATACAGGTAACAAGAGACAAATAGGCGAAACAAATTCGGTTTCGCATCGGTTTGCTTAGCATCGTCCCGCCCTTTGAGCCATTTGTCCTCTGTCAGAAAATCGTTTCAGCACTTGGCTTGCCCGGTCACTGCTATTATTTAGATTGATTGTCAGACAGTTGTCCATCAGGCTTGGCAACCCTGTCGCTTCAGGACAAGACGCGCGCCTGCCGGTAGCCCCTATTGCGGATTTTATGAAAGCTAACAAGTACGTCTATTGCGGCATTTTTCTGGCGTCTCTCGCCACCTTGATGTACGAGTTGCTGCTCACACGCATCTTCAGCGTCACCACCTGGTACCACTTTGCTTTCCTCGCCATATCGATGGCCATGTTCGGTACGACGATGGGCGCGATTATTGTTTATCTGGCGCCGGATAAATTCACTCCTGAAAAGATCAGTAAATATCAGGCAATGTCCATTCTGGCATTTGCCGTTAGCTGCATTCTGGCAATTGTCATCCACATCTCAGTGCCTGCTTTTCTACCGCTGGACGCTTCCATTGTCATCGTTGCTTCACTCTTCATAGCCGTTCCATTCTTGCTCGTCGCTTTTACTTTGAGCAGCATTTGCATCTCGCTCACTCTTACACGTTACCCGGAGCAGACGCACAAACTCTACGCTGCCGATTTCATCGGTGCTGCAGTCGGCTGTGTCCTTCTGGTCGGCAGCTTGCAGATTATCGATGGAATAACCGATGTTTACCTGATCGGCCTGGTCGCAGCCTTGTCTGCTCTGTGCTTTTCATTCAATGCCGAGAGCAAGAAGCTGAAGATGATTGCCAGTGCGGTTGCAATATTTACTGCCGGCTATGTTGGAGTAAACGCCTATCTGGCTAGCCAGGAAAAACCAGTAATCAGCTTGTCCTGGTCGAAGGGCGAGAAAGAGAAACTGGTTCTCTTTGAGAAGTGGAACACTTTCTCTCGCATTCGGGTGTTTGGTGAGCCAGATGCGTATCGCCGCCCGCTCGAGTTCGGATACAGTAAGCTGCTTCCGCAGGTGAAGATACGACAGTTGTGGCTGGACATGGATGGCTGCGCGGCGGCGATTCTTTATCGATTTAGCGGCAGTGTCAAAGATTTCGAGTTTTTCAATTACGACATCTCAAACTTTGCTTATCAACTGGTCCACGACGGCAACGCGCTGGTAATTGGCGTGGGCGGAGGCAAGGACATTCTCGCCGCCCTTGCCCTTGGTCAGAAAACCGTGACTGGTGTAGAAATTAACAACAATACGGTCGCCACCGTGACCGGAAGGTATGGAGAATACACCGGACACCTGGACAAAATGCCGGGTGTAAAACTTGTCTGTGATGAGGCTAGAAGCTTCATCACTCGCTCGAAAGAAAAATATGACACGATCCAGGCGACACTCGTCGATACCTGGGCGGCAAGCTCCAGCGGCGCCTATGCACTTACGGAAAGTTCTCTTTACACTGTTGACGCCTGGGAAACATTCCTGAATCACCTGAGCGATCGAGGAATGTTGACCATGACTCGTTGGTATAGTCACTATGTTCCTTCCGAAATCTACAGACTTGTCGGTGTAGGCAATGCCGCTCTGAGACGGATTGGTATCGAGAATCCCAGAGCACACATCGTTCTTGTGCGTTTGATGAGCTCAGAGTTGGGCGATTCCCTGCATGCAGAAGATGGACTCGGAACAATCCTTGTCAGCCGTAAGCCTTTTTCTGACGATGAGCTGGCTGAAGTCGACAAGCGCTGCAGGGAACTTGGATTTGAAGTTGCCCTTACACCTAAGACAGCGATAGATCCAAACCTTGCTCTGGCTGCGGAAGGGAAGACCAGCGAGATTGAGAAAACCGTTCCATACAATCTGAAACCATCCACCGACGACTGCCCGTTTTTCTTCCAGACTTTGAACCCGATGCAGGTGTTCAACAAGACTATCTATGCAGGTGGACGTACCGCCAATAACATCAACTCCGCTGTGGCACTGCTGCTGGTGCTGGTAACGGTCACGTTCTTCACCTTCTATTGTTTCAGGCTACCTATACTTCGGACCAAGGACAAATCGCAGCTCAAAGGCTCGCTGCCGCTGTTCGTCTATTTCTTTTCGATCGGTATTGGTTTTATGCTGATTGAACTTTCGCAAGTGCAGCGCTTTTCAATTACTCTCGGGCATCCGATTTATGCGCTGGCAGTTGTGCTTTTCACTCTATTTTTGGCCACAGGATTGGGCAGCGTTTCTTTCGGAAAGCTTTGCGATCTGGCCAAGAACAAATTGCACTTGCTTCTGGCGGCTGTTCTTGTTGTCACAGCAATATTTGGTTTGGCAACGCCGACTCTTGTTCACGCGCTTGCGCCGGAATCGACACCGGTGCGCATCAGCGCCAGCGTAGCCAGCCTTTTCCCTGTCGGTTTTGTGCTTGGACTGGGATTCCCGGCCGGCATGCGGCTCGGGTTCAAACACAGTCAAGTTCTCACACCATGGCTGTGGGGCATCAACGGCGCTGCATCCGTTCTCGGTTCAGTACTGTCCGTGGTGCTATCAATGTTCCTGGGAATTTCAACCAGTTACTGGTGCGGTTTCATCTTCTACGCTATTGCACTTTACTGCTGCTTAACACTTGAAAAACGTGAAGTAACTGTGCCGCAATCTGACTAGTTTCAGTCCAGCGAATTGCACGATTTACAGTTTCAACTTCTGTTCGAATTCTCTGGAGATTTCCTTTTCATCCAGTAGTTTAGATGAAAGCAGCCATGGACCTTGCCATGGAAATTCCGGCATCACTACCTTTGTTAAGCCCGGTTCGTCTTCCGTCTGAAGAACAGCGATCTTGGGATTTTTCTGTTTCATGAGCGCAGCAAATTTTTCAAAGTTTAAATTCCCGCGCGCGTCCGCATTCTCTACCACCTTCAAATTCGCAAGCGTGGCCAATACCTCAGCGCATTTTGGTGTCGCTCCTGTTCCCGTAATACTGAGCCACCGCAATTGCTTCATATTCTTGAGGTGTGCAATGCCTGCATCCGTGACTTTTGTGTTGTAATTGAGGCTGAGGACCATGATCGATTTGCTTTTGCTCAACTCGGCAATGTCGTCGTC
>JAYRNY010000735.1:0-9678 GCA_041911975.1 bacterium
CGTCCCTTGAATCCACCGGCAATATCGCCAGAAGGGAGCGGGCGCCTGTATGCAGCAAAAGTCCATTTCGGCATCTTGGGCGCTTTCGACACAAGCATCTTGCAAATCTGCGCTATTTCGTCGTGACCTCCGGCCGAGAAATCCAGCTTGTAGCTTCCGCTCTTGCCAGGCATCGGACCAAACTCGTACTCAATTGCCGGATCGATATTGTCCAGGTGCTCCTTCATCCACGAGGTAACAAGCTCTGAGTTAGCCTTGCCGCTTTCGCCCCTCATATTTTCCAGGGCCAGGGTGAGCGTGGTCTCAGATTTCTTGAAGTCATTCCAAAACGTATCGATGTGCTCGATGGTTTGGTCTTTCAGCCTGACTTCGGGTGGATAACTCTTGTCAACAGTCGCCCACCGGGTCGGTAATGCGCAGTACGCAGATCCCTTGCTCTTGTCGAGTAGCGGAGACGACGAATTGCAGGAAGTCAGCAGCAGCGAAACGGCAGAGAGGCCGGCAAGCCAAGAAAGAAGCTGAGACGCAGGGCGTTGTTTCATAATCATTGAGAACACTTGGAAATCCGGTAGCCATTGGAGGCAACTATTATCCAACAATGTATGGTCCACAAGGCGGGGCGGTTGTCCGGAGCAAAGACCCGCCACGCGTTTGTCTTTGCGCAGGATAACTGCCCCGCTGTCATGCGGTAGAAGAATTGCCACCACGACATATTGAGTGAAAGCAAAAGACCGGCAATTACGCCGGTCTCATTGAAGGTGTGATGTTTCAGGTTGCTAGGATACTGGTCTCAAACGCGGGAAGCTGATGATCCTTGCTTTCGGCTCGCAGCCTTCGCTTTCCGCCATGTTTTCAATGTGTGCTTCACGCTCCAGTTCGAGGAAGCGCTGCAAAGCAGACATCGCTTCTTCGTGCTTGCCAAGCTCTTGCAGTCTCGCAATTTGAGAGCGGAGCAGGCTGGAGTTGTTGGCAATAATCATTGTTTTTTCCTCAGTGGGCTATTTGGATTTCTTCGCTTTTTTGGCTTTCGCTTTCGGCGCAGATTTAGCCTTTGAAGACACCTTGGATTTTGCTTTGGTCTTGTTCGAACCTTTAGCCTTGGTGCTCGACTTCTTGGTTTTAGCGGTCGACTTCTTCGAGGTCTTCGCTTTAGCCTTGGAAGCAGCTTTGGCTTTAGCCGGTTTTTTGGCGGCCTTCTTAGCGGGCTTTCTGACAGCCTTTTTGACTGTCTTCTTGACCAGCTTTTTGACCAGCTTCTTGACCGGTTTGACTACAACTTCCGGTTCGTCCTGCGGAACATCGGTGATCTCGGAGAGGATCGATTCCAGGGTGTCGACCATGAAATTGATCTGAGATTCGGTGATGATCAGCGGCGGCTCGATACGGATGGTGCGGTTCGAGTTCATCGTCGCAGCCACCAATACTCCGCGGTGGAACAGTTCGGTTTGAACATCACAACGCAGAGCTTGCGATGTGAATTCCAAGCCGATAAGCAAACCACGACCGCGTGCATCAAAAATGTGTTTTGGATACTTGGCTTTCAGTTCTTGCAAACGGCGCATAAAGTGGTTGCCCATTACAGCGGCGCGAGCTGGAAGGTGTTCTTCCATGAGAACTTCGATAGTGGCGGAAGCTGCAGTACATGCCAGCGGGTTGCCACCGAATGTGGAGTTGTGGATGCTCGGGTTCGGCTCGAGAACTTTCCATACTTTGGCCGAGGCCATGAATGCGCCGATGGGCATCACGCCGCCGCCAAGAGCCTTGGCCAAACAGATGATGTCCGGAACAACGCCTTCATGATCGCAAGCGAACATGCGCCCTGTTCTTCCCATACCGGTCTGCACTTCATCGAGAATTAGAAGCACGCCTTTCTTCTTCGTGAGCTGGCGAACCTTGCGCAGGTAGCCTTCAGCAGGAACATTGATACCGCCTTCACCTTGAATGGGTTCGAGGATGACTGCTGCTGTGTTTTTGTTGATCGCTTTTTCCAGAGCCTTGATGTCACCGAACGGAACATGGGTGAAACCATTGAGCAAGGGCTCGAAAGGTTTGCGGAAACAATCGCGTCCGGTAGCCGAGAGAGCGCCCATGCTGACACCGTGGTAGGCGTTGCGGGTAGAGATGATTTCGGACTTGCCGGTATAGAGGCGGGCCAATTTGAGCGCGCCTTCAACAGCTTCGGTACCGCTGTTGCAGAAAAATGCATACTGAATGTCGCCTGGGGCAATCGCAGCCAACTGGCTGGCCAGGTGTGCCGCCCAGGGATTGAGCAAGTCCTGGCTGTGCAAGCAAACTTGATCGAGTTGCGCTTTGACGGCAGCGATAACTTTCGGGTGCCGGTGACCGACGTTGAAAATTCCGTAACCGCCCAGGCAGTCGAGATACCGCTTGCCGTGGGTGTCGTAGGTGTAGACGCCACCATCTCTGAACTCGACTGCACCTTCCGAGCCGCAAAGCTTGTTGGCGAAGTAGGGGTTCAAGTGGTTGATGGAGTTGTCCAGCGCGCGGCCGGCGATTTCTTCATAGTGACTGGGGCCACGATCGACAACCGGAAATCGCTTGACGGTGTTGTCTTTCTGATAAAGAGCCATAAAAAACCTTCCCGAAATTCTGGCGCGAGCTGTGCTTGCTACCGTATTTAGTGCGTAAAACCCTGGAAAGAGCCTCTTAGAGCTCTCTCTCCGTGGTTATGTGTAAATCCAAGTTTGGGCGCAGTAATGCCGCCCCACGCCAATGGGCTACGCTAACTGAATGGTGTTTTGCTTTTACGTAGCTTACGCATAAAAGGACTGCTTCCTTACTAGGACTGGTCCATGACACCGGAGGAAAACGGACGAACACGCATGCGGACGCAGCTAACTGCGCTCGGGATGCCGGTTCACTTCCGTTATCTACTCTAAATGTACACCCGATGGCACATTCAGGACAATGTGCAACCTGTCCAAAAAATGACGCCAGTTATTAGCCAACCTGTCTAAGAAAGATTACGAAACCTTGGCAACCGACACCTGAGAAGCCTTGCCCAGCAAGGGATATACACGTTATACATGTTGAATTTTGGGACTTGCTTTTTGAGCGCCGCAAACAGGTAAGATTCGACAAATTCTTCGAAAATCGGCTTATTTTGAGCCTTTCACGCGTCAACGAGCACAAACGATTGCGTTTAGTATGACGTTTTCTCGAACAGAACCCGCCTCCAGGCGGCTCTAAATGCTTCTCCATGTTTCAAAGAGCACATTTGGATGTCAAAACTCCACCAAAACCACTAAATACAACATCCGATAATTTCAGAAGTATCTATATATAAGAACCAGAAGCTTTTACTTAATAAGTTCAGAAACTCCTGCTTTGAACCTGTATAAGGCTTATATCTATAAGTTCATGTGCAACAAAACCTATTTTGCTTTACTAACCTGAGTCAAATGGTTGTTATTTCCAATGGAATTCATCCGCCGGCACAAGAACTTGCTTGCCATTCTTGGTATCGCATTGTTCTTTCTGTGCTTTTTCTACAAAACCCTCGTTCTTCAACAACCTATATCGACCGCATATCTGCTTGCCGATCGAGACCTTTTGTTCAGCCAATTTCGCAATACGTCCGCTCATTTTGACTGGGACCAGTCGCTTTTCCTGCTCAAGATCCCGAACTTTTTCACGGTAGCCGAATCCTGGCGAAGCGGCAATTTACCCCTCTGGAATCCATATGTCGGGCTGGGCTTTCCAATGGTGGGCGATTTGCAGTCATGCATTTTTTCGCCATGGCGCATACTGGGGAGCCTTTGCCCGACGATTGAGTTCTACAACTTCGGCGTACTGATGCAGCTGCTTTTCGGCTCCGTAGGCTGCTATTTGCTTTCCAGATTTCTCAAATTGAGCGTATTCAGTTCCATATTCGTAGCCCTGATTTTTTCACTATCGCCTTATCAACTGACATACCTGGAACTGCTCAACGGACCCACTTTTACTATGTATCCCTGGCTATTCCTTGCCTTTGTAAGAGCGGCTGAAAAAGGCAGTTTGCGCAGGCTGGTGATCGCGGCACTTGCTACGGCATTGATAATCTTCATAGGGCATTCGCTGCTCGCTTTTACTGGAATTTGCACTGCCAGCTTGCTGTTCATTCTCCTTTCCATTTTTGTCTACCATGGCAAAGAGTCACGCGTTACCGCGTTGCGCTCTGCAGCAGTAGGCATCGCAAGCATAGGAATATTCAGCGGTTGTTTCGCATCACCTGTGCTTTTTCCATTTCTGGAATACATGAACAAATCAGTGTGCTACAAGTTCGCGATGCAGCAGGAGATACTGTCGTGGATGACAATGCCGTACTTCCTCATGCATCCAGGAGCGGGAGCGCAATCACCCTGGCTGGGAATCCTCGCTCTGCCTCTTCTTGCTACCGCTTTTGTCTTGAAAGATGAAAGGCGGAGCATCTACCGTTGCGTAGCCGGCGCAATTGTTCTCGTCTATCCGGTCATGTGCTCGATTGGGCCGATGGAATACTTGTCCAGCGTGACCCCATTGCACTTGATTCCAGGTATCTATTACACATTTGCAGTTATGTTGCTGCTTTCCATTGGTGCGGGATTTGGACTGGATGCCATCGCCGACGATGCCCTCAAATCAAACAAATACCTGATTGCAAGCGCAGTTGTGCTCGCAGTGGCTCTGGCATTGCCTCAAGTTGTCCATCTGTGCCATGCGGATCTCAACAGTATAAGCTTTAGCGGATTGCTCCCTGTTGCGCATTTGCGTTCGAAGATTTGGATTACTGATCTCTGCTTATCTATCGGGTTCATTGTTGCCGTCATAGCTCTAAGAACGGGGAAAATAAGCCCGCACTGTGCATCAATGACAGCGCTCATATTGTGCCTTGTCAGTGAATTGCTGGTCAGCCGCAATTCTTTGCCTGTGCGTCCGAAATTTGATTTTGTTGTGACTCCGGCGCACAAAATTTTGCGCGACACTGGTGAGCGAGTGGCACCTCTCGGTTTTGATGTTTTGGCCGCAAACACTAATGCGATTTATGGAATTCGTAGCTTGGCAATGCACAATGCGGTCTTTCATAAGCGTTTTGCTCACTTCGTGACAAAAGCCGGGCTCCATGCGGATCATTTCAATATTTTGCCGGAAAAATTCGAACAATCCAGGCTTATCGATTTACTGAGCGTGGCGTATGTTATCGGTTTAGCACCCGCGACATCCACAGATGAAGAGCTGGACAAGAGCACTTCAATAAAGAGCACACAATCCGCACAGTTTGAAGATGGGGTGACGCTAAAAGGATTCGAAGCAGCGGCAGACTTTCAAAACCGAGAGATCATAGGAAAGCTCGACTGGCAGATAGACGGCGCTTCGAACGTGCCGGCACCACAGGCGCAAAAGGACGGCAACAAAGCCGAATCAAAGCCGGCTGTGAACAATGCAGCCGCTCTCGCCGCAAAGGCCAAAAGCACTCTCAGCGATAGATATTTTTCCACCGCCGTCGTCTCCGATGCCAATGGAAACCCCATGTGGTTTGGCGGCTCGATTCCTGTGATGGGAAGAACACGCCCGCCTCGCTTCAATTTCACTGCAATTCTTCCCGAGTCTCTTGCCGCCAATCAAGAGTTTCGTGTAGGAGTGAAGATATTCGACGCGAAAAAGGGTGTTTTCATTGCTTTCAAAGCAGACAACCAGAATGCCGGCAAGGACGTGTATACGCTCGGCTCGTGGCGAATGCCGGCACCCGGTCAGCAACACGCTGAGAAGAGGAAAGAACGCTTTCAGCTAATCAAAGACCTGGGCAGCGATCATATTCGCATCTACAAGAACACAACAGCGCTTCCGCAAGCATATCTGGTCGGGCGAATCTTGCCCGCCAATAGCGGCGAAGAAGCCTTGCAACATATCAGCTCCGCGGATTTTCCGGCTCGCCGAATGGCTGTGGTTGAAATCGACAGTAAGACATGGCAACCGGCTGATTCAGACTTCTGCAGGATTTTTCAAAAGGCGGAACAGTTGAACGCAGTCCAGCAAAAACTCCTCGAGAAGCTGGCTGTCAACGGCTCTGCACTGCCGGAAGAAGCTCCACCTCGAGTGGAGCGCATTTCTGCCAACAGAGTACGCATAAGCTGCAACACTTCAAAAGATGCGCTTCTAGTCTTTACCGACTTCTTCTACCCTGGCTGGAAAGCGAGAGTGGACGGCAAAGATACACCAATATTGTGCACCAACTACGCGATGCGAGGAGTGGCGTTGCTTCCAGGCAACCATGTAGTCGAATTTTCCTATGAGCCCGCCAGTTTTTACCTGGGCTCGTCCCTGGCAGCCGGACTTTTGGCGGTGCTTTCATTATTTTTGGTTCTCAAAAGGAATAGCAAGCCTGATGCAACACCAATCTCCACTTGAGAACCCCGAGGTCTGAGTTTGTAAACGATTAATTAGTTGCCAGTATTTAGCAACCGAGCGTTTGCTAGTATCGACGGGTCTGAAGCTACGAGTATGATTTCTCGTGAAAAAAGAACTGCTCGCTTATCTTGCTTGTCCGCGCTGCAATGCCAATCTGAGCCTCAAGGCGGTGGCGGAAACCTCCGCGACCAGCAACGGCGCCCAAGAAATTATCAGGGGTACGCTGCAATGTGCAGGCGGACACCAATTCCCGGTTGCGCGCGGCGTTCCGCGATTGGTCGAGGGCCAGCCCCCCGCATCGATTCAGTCGGCACAGAAAGACGCCGGCGTATCGTCGACTGACTATACTCAGCAATTCTTCGAATGCGTGGCCCCGCTAAGCAAGAGTTTTGTCCAGGACAAAATCGTGCTCGATGCAGGCTGCGGCGACGGCAAATATGCCGGAGCAATCGCTGAATCCGGTGCGCGTGTTGTCATTGCTGTCGATATTAGCGACTCAGTCGACGCCGCTTATGCAAATTTGAAAAACTACGATAACGTGCATGTTGTGCAGGGTGAAATCAACGCTTTGCCGGTGAAGCCTATCTTCGAACTGATTTGCTCGATCGGTGTTTTGCACTACATGGACAATCCTTCAATGGGCTTCAAATCGCTGTACAAGAAGCTGAATCATGAAGGCGCGATGGCAGTATGGGTCTATGGAAAAGAAAACAACTGGCCGATTGCCGCCATCATCAATCCTGTAAAACAGCTGATTGCCGGCAGTTTGCCGCAGCAGTCACTGAACGTGGTAAGCCGCATACTTGCCGCTGTCTTTTTCTTCCTCGCCCGCAACGTATACAGTCCCTGGTGCGATTTGCGTGAAGAGCACAGCGCACTTCCGCGACTCATCTATGAAGCACAGATTGCATCCATGGCCAGCCTGAATGTGGAAGGAATCGACCGCATTGTCTACGACTACCTGGTTGCGCCCGCCGCCCAGTTTTTGCCCCGCGACGAAGTGAAGTCCTGGGCAGATGATGCCGCTTGCGCCTTCTCTCAAATTCGTTGGCACAATCAAAACAGTTGGACCCTTATCGTTTCGCGCAATCTCGACCATAGAAATGAGATTCGCGCCCAACAACGTCTGCAAGAAAAGTTGCGATACAACACAGAAATCGAGTCGAACGCATCAGCAATCTCGGGCAGATGACGGCAGGAATTCCACATCCTGGAATCTCGAAGTGCGTGCAAGCCAGAAACATTTTTCGTTTTCCGCTGTCAATCAGATCAATAGGAAAATTGTGGAATCCTACGCTTGGCCTATTGTTCTGGGAATTGCGCCGATAATTTTCAATCCCTTGAAAAGCCTGCAGTTTAGTAAAGTTGCGTTTCTGAGCCGAGGATCATCGGTCATAATAATGACTTTGTGACCCTGAGTGGCATCCCGACTGGATTTGATTTGCATTTGACGTTGTCAAATAGCGCTAAGGAGTGAATAAGGTGAGGCAGATATCAGCCCTTCTGGCAATCTCGATAGCACTAGCAGGCACTGCGGCACTGGCAGCAGACAAAGACAGCGGTGGCATGCCCAAGGTACTGCTCGATCAGTATTATCAAGGCGTGTCGTATTTCAAGAAGGGCGATCTGGACAATGCCCTGGGCGCCTTCAAGGCTCTGGCGCTCAATTGCCCGCAAGACCCGCTGGTGCACCTCAGTTTGGCTGCAGTTCTCCACCAGCATGGTGATGTGGATGACGCCATCGCCGAGTACAGACGGGCTATTTCTCTACGACCCTACGATGCCTTCGCGCGCGAATCGCTCGGCTCGCTTTTGCAAAGTCAGGGCGAGATGGATGAAGCTATTCAGCAATACGAAGAGGCCATCAGATTGCGTCCGGACATTCCGCTCTTCTATCTCAATCTCGGAATTGCGCACCGCATTCAGGGCAATCTCGAAAGTGCCATCAATGAACTTCGCCGGGTAGTGGAAAATTATCCCGATCATTTGAGAGCTCGCTCCCAGTTGGCGGCAAGTTTGCAGGATAAAGGACAATTCGCCGCTGCCACGCTGGAGTACAAGCGCATTCTGGCTCACGAGCCGAATAATTTCTCGATGCAGTACAACCTGGCCAACTGCTTGCTGGCTCAAAAAGATATCGACGGAGCTACCGATGCCTTTGCGCGCGCTTCGCGAATCGACCCCAAAGTGCCGGACGTGCATGCCCTCCTTGCCACCACTTACTCGATGCGCGGCAAGTACACGGAGGCTGCCGACCAGTTAAAACAGGCACTGCAGCTCAATTACAACAGGGCTGAGTGGCACGCGCAATTGGGCGATACACAGACAAAATTGAAAGACTACAAGAAAGCAGTCGAATCCTATCGCACAGCGCTGAGAATCAATCCGCAAGATTCTGACAGCGCCTACAGCATGGGCTATCTATTGCAGCTCACGGGCGACCTCGATGGCGCCGCCGATTCGTTTACGCAGGTCGTACGCATCAAGCCGGACTTCGTCAATGCCCACTACAACCTGGGCATCATCAGGCAAAAGCAAGGCAAACTCCAGGATGCTGAAAACGAATTCAAAGCAGTTATTGCGGCCAATCCAAATGACGGCACGGCCATGATCAATCTTGGTAGAAACTACTTGCTCAGCGGCAACCTGCAGCAAGCGGCGGACTTCTACAGGCAAGGATTGAGCATCGATGGAACAGACCCGGCAGCATTTCTTGAACTGGGCAATTTGCTGACCAAGCTAAAAGACTATCCCGGTGCTCGCGCTGCGCTCGATTCGGCGATCGGTCTCTCACCGACGGACCGAAACACTATTTTGGCGCTGGCTAATTTGAACCAGTTGACCGGAGCTGCCGACAAAGCAGAAACGACTTACAGACTGCTTCTGCAAAAGACGCCCGAAGACGTGAAACTGCTCGAACTGCTGGCTGAAAATTTGGAACAACAAGGAAAGCGTGCTCAGTCGATCGAAGTTTATCAACAGATAGTGCAGGTAAACCCGCGTTCTGCTGACGCGTACAACGATCTTGGATTGGCGCTGGAGCGCAATAAAGAGCTCACTGCTGCGCTCGGTCAGTACAAAAAAGCTCTGGAGATGAATCCAAATTTGGCGGAAGCGCACATCAATATCGGCAACATCTATCTTGGACAGAAGGCCTATCCCGCTGCTCAGGAAGCTTATGTGAAAGCAATTCAAATGCAGCCTGATAACTCGCTTGCCCACTACAATCTCGGCGTCGCGCTCATGGGACAGGAGAGGCCGGATGACGCTATCCTGGAGTACAATCGTGCC
>JAYRNY010000736.1:0-5841 GCA_041911975.1 bacterium
CTCGTCGTACTGGGTTTCTTCAAATACACCTTCTTTGCACACACGACATTGAATGATGTGTTGCATATGTTCGGGCAACCAGGACTTGCTCCCATTCCGTTCAACATCATTTTGCCATTGGGCATTTCGTTCTTCGTCTTCGAGTTTATTCACTACCTGACTGACGTCTATCGTGGACACGCTCCGGTCAGGTCTTTCATGGAGTTTGCGCTGTTTCCGAGTTTCTTCCCGACTCAAATAGCCGGACCGATCAAGCGATACGCCGATTTCGCGGAGCAAATGCAGGAAGAGAAAAAGTTCAGTCTCAGTTACTTCGATGACGGCATTCCTCTGATTGTCATAGGCGTTGCCAAAAAACTTTTGCTTGCCGACAGTCTGGCAGTCATTGTGGACATGATGGTGAAAACGCATGACGCATACGGCAGCCTGGAAACCTGGCTTATCGCGTATGCCTTCGCCATGCAGATCTATTTCGACTTCTCAGGATACACCGATATCGCCCGCGGATCCGCGCTGCTTTTCGGCTATCACATTCCGCTCAATTTCAATCTGCCCTATATAGCCAACAATATGTCCGATTTCTGGAAGCGTTGGCACATCTCGTTGTCCAGCTGGCTGAGAGACTACCTCTATATTCCACTGGGCGGCTCCAAAGGCTCGAAAAGACAAACCGATCGCAACCTGCTCTTGACGATGACGCTGGGTGGTCTCTGGCACGGTGCCTCATGGAATTTTGTCGTCTGGGGAGTTTTTCATGGATTGTGCCTGATCGTGCACCGCCACTTCCGGGAATGGAGAGAGCGCTCCGGCGTTCTTCAGGGCTTCTTCTCCAGCGCACTCTTTTCTCAGCTCTCCACGCTCCTCACCTTCCATGCGGTTTGCATTGGCTGGGTCTTCTTCAGAATGAACGATATATCAGGGGCCTTTCGCATGGTCAAGAAAATGGTCCTTCTGTCCCCGCTCTATACCAGGGCGGAGGCACATCAGTTTTTGATTTTGAAACCGGACCTTCCGGTCATCGTGCCGTTCGTCATTTGTCTTGTCGCTCTGCTTCTGATTGCCACTCCTTTGCTCGGCAGATTGCGGGAGAGAGGTTTTTTTGCGCGCGTTCCCGTTCCACTCAAAGCAGCCTACCTGACTTTGGTGATACTGGCTATCATTACCTTCTGTCCTGACAATACCACTCCGTTCATTTACTTCCAGTTCTAAAGTCATCTTGTCTCTTTAAGCAAGAACTACGACGCCAAGCATTTGAACTTCAACAACACAGTGTAGTTTGAGTCTAGAGACTTCCATGATTTTATGGCTCTATCAGGTTCACAAATCTGATTGCCGATCGGTTGTTCAAAGTGGTACTGATTGGTTCCAATAGTTCAAGCGTCAGGCAATATGCTAGGGACTACTCAAAAGCTTTCTTATCGGCGCAGTCAACTTCCAGGACGTACTGTTGCTCATATTTTGCAGTTTGTTGTTCAGATACTCGGCATCGGACTGGGCGCGGCATCTCACGTCGCTGAGTTCTCTGAGTGTGTGTGTCAGGCATCGCAAAGTGGTGAAATTCAGTTCTGCAAACGCCGCTAGCACTCGCTTCAATTCCTCCGCATCTGCAGTATCGGCGCGAGTGCCTTTCAGAGCGGCGGCGGCTGCTTTCTCCACGGTCAAACCTTGATTGCGCACCAGATGATCCAATTGCAGGGCTGCATATTCAGCAACACGCCTCAAGCTGTTTTCTTTCGGTTCCCCAAACTCGGCAAGAGTTCCTTCATACTGATTGACCAATTCGAGCGCGTCGACTGCGTACAAAAGCCCGCTAAGATTATTGCTTGTCGCGCTGCTGTCATGCCTTCGAAAAGCAGCTAGTAGATCATGGACGAAATAGTAGTCACCGCTCAAGAGGACGCGAAACCACATATCCACATCGCCGAAGTGAAAATACTTGGTATCAAATCCGGTACCGGCAGAGGAGCGGCGGAACATTACAGCACTGGGCTCACCGATCCAGTTCGTCAAACCGATCAAGTTGTATAGAATTACGTCCTTGCCTTTGATCTTCCTGCTGCAGTCAAAAATACGCACCACGTCCACGACATTGCCATGCGCATCGATGATGCTGCGAGCGCAAGAGACAAGCGCAATTGATGGATCCTGTTTCAGCCGCTGGGACATCTTTTCCAGGGCGTCCATCTCCAGCCGGTCGTCTTGCGCAAAAGGCTTTATCAATTCGCCCTGCGCCAGGGAAAGGCAGCGGTTATAATTGGCGAACAGCCCACAATTTGTTACGTTGAACTCGAGCCTGATTCTCTCATCTTTTTCTTTGAGAGTCTCCAGTCTTTGTCGGGAGCCGTCAGTCGAGCAATCGTCTACAATAATCAGCTCGAAATCGCGAAAGGACTGAGCTAGGACACTCTCTACAGCCTCTTCCAGGAAAGCGCCGCCATTGTATACGGGCAAAAGCACCGAAATTTGAGGAATCATTTTTCCGTCGTCCCTCGCTTTGCCAGCGCGCGCCGCCAATTTTCAATGGTTTGCTGGCTCAACTGTGAACTTCCCTGATGCTTCTCTATGGTATCGACAAATTGAATTGCGCTGGGAGCGGCGATCAGCTTTTTAAGACCAGGCACAAATACCTTCAAGTCTTTGTATGGATAGGAGCCGCAAGTATATCCAACTGAAACGTCCTTCACCTGATCCTTTTGCGGTATCAAGCGATCCGAAGCCACACCGGCTCTTCTGTCTTTGTCGCCCAGCGCAATGCGAACCATCGATTGAAAGTCCCAGACACCGTCGAATACAGGGCTCCACATCACATAACGGGCACAGTCTGAAAGAATGATTGCATCATTCTTTCCAATCGAGCCTTTGAGGTTTTTGAGGACATAGAGAACATTCATCTGGACGCGCTGCGAAACAACCCAAGGCTGCGCCATCTGCCAGTCGGCAACAGCAAAGTAAGCTGCTGCCCCGCCAGTGCCGATGGACAGAAGGGCCGACACTACGGTCGAGAAAAGCGGGCGTTTGGATATAAGCAAAACCACGGCCGCGAAACAGGAAGCAAAAACACATCCCCAACCAACAGCGCAACCGATGAACATGCGATTGACCAAAGTCATCAAAGTAGGCTCGAACTCTCTTGCCAGTCCAAAAATGGCAAGCGATAAGACAATCGTTGCCAGACCGACAAAGAAAAACTCGCGCACAGAAGACAGACTCAGGTTGTCCGCCTCTCTTTTGACGAGCCGGAAAGTGAAAGTAGAGGTGCCGGCAAATATGATCGCCAGAGAAGCGAGGAAGAACCAGGAGAATGGCTCCGAAAGACGCAAAGCGGCCTGCTCGGCAATAAAAGGCAGGGCGTTGATTGGACTGGAGACATAGGCGCCCTCAGCGATAATCCGCAAGACTCGCGACGGCTCCAGTGATACATTATGCAAAAATCCCAGCCCGATAAGGGGAACCAGCTGGCGCTGATAAACGAAAAGAACGATGCCCGCCAGAAGCAAGGGCACAAACGCTAGAAAAGCTTGTTGCAAAGCCGGCAAAGCTTTCAATTTACGCTTCTCGATTAAAAACACCATCAAGGAAGAAATTGCAGCAAAAGGCAAGAAAACCTCGTAGTTGAATATACTCAGAGAAAAGGGCAGGCATGACAGCCAATAAAGGTTTTTGTTGCCAGCCTGAGCACCCCTGAGCGTCAAGGTCAGACTGGTGAGATAGAGCGCCGAGCTGAGAGAGACAGAACTGCACAAGATCCAATAGTGCGTGCAATCTCTAATTGGATAGCAGATGAACATCACGACAGAAAGAAATGCCATCAGGCGGCTGCCGCTGAATTGCTTCAAGTTGAAATACAAAAGACTCGCAGAAATAGCTTCAAAAGCGAGGTTGACGATGTGATAACCGAGCGGTTTCAAACCGAAGAGAAAATACATAGGTGCGAAGTGCAGCACTTCCACCGGTCTTATGATTACTTTGGGATCTTTAAGAAAGTAATTGGCGAAGGCATTGGGCCAGTCCTTAGGCCCAAATGTGAGCGTCGAAAGCATCAACCAGTCATCCAGGTAGAAGCCGACTTTATTAATGTAGGCGCCAAATATCAATACCTGGCTGAGACAGAGAAAACAAATCAGAACCGCGTCCGCGTTGAGCGAAAATCTTCCGCCTCTGTTCTTAGAAAGCGGCAAAGCTTGTTCCTTGATGCTGGAAAGAGAGCTTTGCACCATCGCACGTCCCTACACCGAAGCTTTCCGAGACATGAATGATCCATGAGTAAAGGAGACTCCAGGCGAACGAATGTTTTGCTGCTCGAGCAAATTCAGCACGGCATCCACTTCCAGATCGATGCCCATGATGCTCGAATCTAATCTAAGCCCTGGATTAGTGGGCGGCTGATAGGGAGAATTCAGACCGGAGAAGTCATTGATCTGCCCGCCGGTCGCTTTCTTGTACAGCCCCTTTGGATCTCTTTGCTGGCACACTTCGATAGGACAGAAGACAAACAGCTCGTTATAGTCCTCGCTGCCGATGATCTCCTCGGCCATGCGCCGATCCTTCTCGTAAGGCGATATACACGCCGTAATCACTACATAGCCTGTGTTGAGAAAAAGCTTAGCCATGTGCGCCACTCTACGGATGTTCTCGGTGCGGTCTTCCGGACCAAAGCCTAGGTCTGCACAAACACCGCTGCGCAAATTGTCTCCGTCCAGCACAACAACTCGATAGCCTTGCCCGAAAAGGCGTCTCTCCAGCGCTTTAGCAAGTGTGCTCTTTCCGGCTCCAGAAAGTCCCGTCATCCAGAGGACCGTTCCTCTGTGACCATGCCTTTCTTCGTGCTCGCTGCGGCGGACGAAGCCTTGTTCGACGACAATATTCTTGCTTTTCGCAACGACGTGCTTTGTCTGGTCTGGCACGGTCTTCACCGAACCACAAGCCACCGTTTCATAAGTCGTGCAAATCACCAGTTTGTCGACGCCCGAGTTGCCGCCGCGGTCAAAGCTCACGGGGCGCTGCGCCTTGATCACTACGTCGACAAAGTCGCCGTTAGCCACCGCCGGCAATGGCTGGCCGCTTACGAACTCGGCCGGCTCGAGCCGGCAGGAAACTTCAGCCGTGCCGACTTTCAACAAATATTCGTTTGACCAGTTCAAGGGCTCGGAATTGAGCCAGATCAGTTTTGCCTGTATCTCGTTGTTCACCTCGACAGGTTGCTCGGGCAGGCAGACAATCTCACCGCGCTCGACAGATATTTGGTCCTTCAGCCTGAGAGCAACCGAATCACCTTTGACGGCCACATCCAATTGGCCGGGCGGATAAGTTTCGATTGCCTGGATGGTAGAAACCTTACCGGAAGGAGAGAAAAACACTTTGGCGTTTGGACTTATGCTTCCGGAGACAACGCGCCCAACGTAAAAGCGTTCATCGGTAAAGCGATAAACGTCCTGCAGAACCATGCGAAACGGCTCGCCGGCTCCTTCATCTTCATTGGCTTGCAGGCGGGCATCCGTGTGAGCCACCAATTGCGGCAAGAGAGGCAAACCTGCATACCATGACAGCGATTCACTGGTCTCAGTGAGATTCTCGCCTTTCAACGCCGAAATCGGCACTATCGACAGGCATACCTGCCCTTCGTTTTCGATGTGCTTGCGAATTTCACAGGCCACTTCATCGAAGCGGGTCTGGCTGTAATCGGCTTTGTCCATCTTGTTGACAACAACGATCACATTGGCGATGCCCAGAATACCCAGAATCTTTAGGTGACGAAGAGTCTGAGAGCCGATCCCGTCGTGACCGTCCACTACCAGCATGCCGGTCTCGGCGCCGGGGGCGCCCGGGGTCAAATTATTCAAA
>JAYRNY010000737.1:0-3314 GCA_041911975.1 bacterium
AGCAACGAGCGCCGGCGCGATTGTGGCTCTCTGCTTTCTTTTGCGCTCGCCTCTCAAAGGCTGTACAACGTTCATGTTTCAATTCCTCGGACCGGTTCTCAATCGCATTATCAAAATCGGCATTCCAGCTGCATTACAGAGACTTGGTTGGGGTCTGTCCACCTTTGTCATCTTCTTCATTCTGCGCTGCCTGGACCATCCGACCGAAGCTCTTGCCGCCTGGACCATAGGCATAAGGATAGAAGGACTGGTCTTCATGCCGCTCATGGCCCTCAGTCTGGCTGTCGCCTCCATCGTCGGGCAAAATCTCGGCGCCAAGCAGGAGGAGCGCGCCTTTAAAGCGGGATGGCACGTCACTTTCATCGGCGTAATATTGATGCTCTTCGCCTGCTCATTGCTGTTTATCTTCTCCCATCAGCTCTCGGAAGTAATGACCAGAGACAAGGTCACAGCTGATATCACCGCATCCTATATTCGCTACAACGCAATCTGCGGGCCTTTTCTAGCGCTGGCAATGGTGCTCGGCTCGGCGTTGCAGGGGGCCGGCGATACAAGGACGCCGATGATCATTTCCTATATTTCCAACTGGGCTATCCGCTTGCCGGTGGCGTTTTTCCTTGCCATAACCATGAAAATGGGGTCGGACGGCGCCTGGATGTCTATGACTCTTTCTGTCGCAGTGATGGGAATCCTGACCGCTCTCAGATATCAATCCAAAACCTGGCTCGATACAAAGGTCTAAAAAAGAAACTGGAGGATTTTCTCGATTTTGCCCCCAGATTTCAAAACTTTTTCAAAAAAAAAGTCGAAAATTCATGTTGGGGTCGATTTTTGTAATAGTACTGTCACAAATCATCCCTAATCTGAAAGTACTCCAATCGCCTTCCAACAATTTTTCGTTTCTACTCCTTACGCAATAAGGTTTCGGTGTTGCGCATGCAAAATTCGGTTGCTTGTATTACCACGATGGCCGCTCCCAAATACAAACAGCTCCGCCCCTCAACAGGCGTGAGCGAAAAGATTATGCCGGACGGCACTGCAATCAACACCGACCAAAACGGCGAAATCGTTTTTGTGGAATACTCCTCGGGCATCAAAGTGAAGCGCAACAGCAACTTCACTATGGTCTCAATGCTCGATGGCTCCTATATGTTCGGCTCGCCTTCCTTCTCCTGGCTGCGCATCGACTGAGCGTTCAAGCCCAAGAAAGCAAGGAAAAAGAAATAAGTCAGGCGCACGTGGCCTGTGCCGAAATTGAATTCGAACAGTCCGGAGACGGCTAGCGACACGCTGGCAGCCAATAATCCCACGGCAATCGAACGCTTGAATTTCAGCGGTTCCACTTCTTTCTCTGAGAGTCCTTCGAGAACCAGTGGTTTAGACAATTTGGCAGTCGTCGAAAAAATCATGAACAGCAAATAGATGTACGCCGTAAAGCCGACTACTCCAGTGGCTGCCAGCATGTGCAAATAATTGCTGTGCGCATGATCGAAGTAGCCCTTGTCGGGCATGGCTGAATGCGCATGAATGGAGCCGAATCGCATCAATGAAGTTCCACAGATTGGGTGCTGTTTGAACTTATCGAAGGTTGCTTCCCAAATCATTATGCGCGAAGTGACGCTCGGATCATTGCCGCTCAAAAGCACGTCAACTCGATCTTTCACAATCGGCACCGTCAAGTAAGACAGTACTGCTATGACACTGAGACTGAGCATCAATGCAATCACTGTTTTTCTGGAGACACTGAAGCCGACAACAAGCACACCGAAAAATACTCCCAGCCACGCACTGCGCTCGGCACCGAAGACGATTCCCACGGCGATACAGCAAGCAATGGCTACGGCAGTTGAACGTTTGGAAAAAATACCAGGCAGTTTCTTGTATCCCTGGCAAAGCCAAAGTGCCAGAGCAATCATCATCACTGTCTGCATCTGACCGGCAAAAGCCATCGGCTGTTCGAGAAAACCCGTGCCTTGCAGGAAATCCATACGCGTGCCGACAACCCATTTTATGAACCCCTCACTCATGTGATAGAGGCTTAGCAAATTGGGGTCTTGCGGAGGATGTTTTGTAATCTCTCGCAGAAACGTCTTCATATAAGGTTCGATTGGCGAATACAGGCAAGACAGAGAGCTCATTGCCAGCATCGCGCAAATTGTCGGCGTTATCATTTGCGGGCAACGCCTGATTGTTTGATACACCCACGGATAGACAACGAGAGCCTTAAGCGAGACAAGTGTTCTCGTCGATACTCTGATGCCTGCTTCGAGGGGACCCGGGGTTACTCCAACATAGAATCCGCAAGCCATGAGAACAAGAACGAAAACGCCCATGGGAACAAATAAAGGCAATTTATCAAAACCGATCACCGCCAAGAATCTTTCGCGCACGTAGGAAAAAGCTTTGACGCTGCCGTCTTTAGGCATCTCATCGAGAACCATCTTCAAAGCAAGCGCGCTTGTAGCAGTCCAAAAGACACCACCGACAGCAATGCCGATCCAAATTGCGCTGATGGAAATAGGCATCCAGGCTGCAAAAAAGACCAGCCAATATCCCTGCCAGAGACTCAGTCTCTTCAGCCATGCTTCTGGGCTAGACGGTGATTTGCTTGCGGCAGAGCTTTTTTCTTCGCTGCTTTGTGTTTGCGACAAGTTTTTTTCAGCCTCAAAACACTTGTTCATTTGATCTGCTTCAGACCTTCATATGAGCAGTATTGAACCACTGCTTTCTCGCCCAATTCGGCATGCCCATGATGTCTCTCATTTCCGAGAGCGTCTGAGAGGCCACTTTGCGCGCCTTGGTGTTGCCGTATTCGATAATTTCGAAAACTCTGTCCGGGTTTTTGGCCAGATCTGCGCGCCTTTCTCTGAATGGCTGAAAACGATCGTTGATCAATCCGCCGAGACGCTTTTTGCAGTCCACGCAACCGATTTTGGCATTCTCGCACTCTTCCTTGACGGCTTGCCGATGCTCCGCATCGGCAAGTGCTTTGTACCAAGGCCAGGGCACTTCGCAGAGATCCACGTGCCCGGGATCAGCCTTGGCAATCCGCGTGCGATCCGTGACCATGGTCCGCACTTTTCTTATGGTTTCATCGGCGGTATCAGCAATCTTGATGTCATTGCCGTACGATTTGCCCATCTTCATGCCGTCCATACCCTTGAGCAGCGGCGTCTCGGTAAACTCCGGCTTGGGCTCGGGGAAAAAGTCCGTCTTATAGATGTGATTGAAACGCCGGGCGACATCACGCGCAAATTCCAGGTGCGACTCCTGGTCTTTGCCGACCGGCACCAGTTCTCCCTTGAACGTGAGAA
>JAYRNY010000738.1:0-6183 GCA_041911975.1 bacterium
CATCGGAGTTGAGAACATCGATTTTTTGATTCCGCACCAGGCCAATATGCGCATTATCAAGTCGGCCGCCGAGAGGCTGGGAATGCCTCCCGAGAAGATTGTCAGCAACGTCAATGAAATGGGCAACACGTCTGCCGCATCGATTCCTCTGGCCATGTGGCAGGCGATAAGAAGAGGTCAGATTACCGTCGGCTCGACTTGTGCGCTGGTCGGCTTCGGTGGTGGCTTGACCTGGGGAGCCGCGATAGTCAAATGGACGGCGGTGGACCAACGCCAGCCTTTAGCCGATGAAGCATCAGTGAAGAAAGCAGTTGAGACATCCAAGAAGTGACTTTCTTGGTTTGATTTGAGCTGGCAAGGAAACTGGAAACCAACGAAATCCGAGGAATTCAGTTAGCAAAGGAGAAAGACAATGAGCAAGCTGGCATGCATCTTCCCGGGACAGGGCTCTCAGGCAGTGGGCATGGGAAAGGACCTGGCGGAGAAATTTCCGGATGCCAAAAAACTTTTCGGCGATATTGATGAAATTGCCGGTCGTTCGCTCAGTCAATTGTGTTTTGATGGTCCAGAAGATCAGCTGAAAAGAACCGTCAACACTCAACCGACCATTTTGGCCGTCTCGATGGTGGCATGGCATTGCTACGAACAGCAAGGCGGGCCGAAACCGGCATTCGTAGCTGGGCACAGCCTGGGCGAATTTTCCGCTCTCTTCGCCGCTAAAGCATTCGATCTTAAAGCGGCCGTGAAGCTTGTCGACAAGCGCTCGCAATTGATGGAAGCCTGCCCGAAAGGAGCCATGTCAGCGGTTATCGGCATGGCTGCCGACAGGCTGGAAGTAATCACCAGGGATGTTTCCGCCACGCTGGGAGCGCCCAAGGTCGTTATTGTGGCTAATTTCAATACGAAGGAACAACTGGTCATCTCCGGAGATCCTGATGCAGTACAGGAAGCCGGCGCCCGCGCCAAGGCGGGCGGCGCCAAAGTGATTCCGTTGCCTGTGGGCGGCGCTTTTCACTCTCCTTTGATGAAATCGGCTGCCGATGAGTTTGAAGCGCTGGTGAAAACGATTGACATTAGAGACGCTGCTTTTCCGGTGGTTCAAAATGTTGATGCCAAACCGGAAACAAGAGGCGATGCCCTAAAAGAAAAGCTGTCCCGCCAGATGCCCAGCTCGGTGCGCTGGTGCGAAACAGTCGAATTCATGATCAGCCAGGGCGTCAATACCTTTGTTGAAATCGGTCCTGGCAAAGCACTTTCCGGCATGGTGAAGAAAATCGATCGCTCGGCCAATGTATTCAATATTGCCGATGCTCAAACACTGGCCGAGACTCTGGCGGCATTGAGGCAAACAGCCAGCGTATAGATTTCACCGCCAAGGGTGATTGTCTAATTTACAGAATAAGTGGTATGACTGAATTAGGATCTTTAGTTCAGCCGGCGATTGGATCGCGGCTGTATTTCTTCGCCTAGTTTTTTGTATCACCAGTTCGACGCTCAATCATTCTGTATGAAACACTTGGCAAAACATAGAAGAAGAGCTGGTCAGGGCATTACAGAGTATGCAGCCATCATTGCGTTTGTTGCTTTAGTCATTGGTCTGGTTTTCGCATTTGCTCCCGATACGATGATGGGGGCAATTTCCTGTGCGTTCTCAGTCGTTTCAAGCCACGTTAACAATATGGCCGCTGCTTCCGACAGCATGGGACCTTGATCGATTAAGCTCAATTTGCAGCGCTTACCCGACCGTCGCCGGGTGCTCGGTCTTTGCTTCGACAAGCACTTCCTCAACTGTTTTGCGCATCACGATAGTGCGCTTGGCCAGCTCGTGGAAGAACTCTTTGTGCGGAACGCAAATTTCCGGCGGAATCGCACCGCGCTCCATGATCGTTCCTGCCAGAAGCATGTCGGCGACAATTGCAGGCGGAACGCCTGTATCCAGGGCACCACATGAGAGACCCCACTTCTTGTGGGCAAGAACAGTCGTTTCCAGAGTGACGCAAGTGGGCTGTCCGTTGCGTTTTCCTTTTACCTCGACCCTTACCACTTCGGCATCGTCTGGCGCCTGAGTGGATTGAGGAAATCGCTCAATCAAATGTGCCAGCACTTTGCGCGGCGTGAATTTGCCTTCGGCAATTTCGATCTTTTCGTTGTCGCCGAAACCAAGGTCGACAAGCAATTTCAGGCGATCGTGAAACTCAGTCGGCAAGCCGAGTCTAAAGGTTACGTCAGTGCAACCTTTGTGTCCATACGTCTTGGGCAGAGTCAAAACTTCCGAGTGCAAAGTTAGAATTGCTTTGCACGCACCTACCGGATCGGGCAGCTGAACAAGCTTTTCGCCAGACATGGGAGGTTTTGCTCTAAACTCGCCGTCTTCGAAAACCATTGGCTCTTTCGTATACTCATCGAGGATGGTGTCAATTGCATACGGAGGCTGGAGCGGGTGATCGGTGGTGACAAAGTCGATGCAGCCTACAGTGATATCAATTGATTTGACTTCGTCCAGGTCGCCGGCGCCGGCGGCCGCCATGATATTAGTCATTCCTGGAGCTGCACCCATGCCGAGAATGGCAACCAAGCCCATTGATCTGAATTCATCACTGAGCTCCAATTGCTTCTTCGTCACATGAAAGAGTCCGCCCAGGTCCATGTAGTGACAACTGGCTGCTAGAGCCGCTTTCATTACGTCGACATTGAAGTAATAGGGTGTGGAGTTGATGACAAGAAATGCATCTTTTAGAACTGCTGCAAGCGATTTGGCGTCTTTGAGATCGCAAAATGCTGCTTCCAGTTTCTTGCTTTTCAAGCTGTTCTTGAGCTCTTCGGCCTTTTGCTTGTTGAAATCGGCAATCACGATAATGTCGTAACTGCTGAATTCGGCAAGATCGTGAACGATCACTTGCCCCATTGCTCCGGCGCCGCCAAGAATGACGATTTTTTTCATGAGCTCACATACCTTTCTATTCTATTTATTTGGTACTGACCACTTTGGCTTTCACTACTTGCGCACCGGCTCCGATGGGCCAGTGTAGTCGAGCAATTCACGGGCGCTCGACCGGCGGCCGCAGCTAGGACGAATGCCATGACAGCCAAAAAAACAAAGAGACCGTCTGTCCGAGTGCGCCAGTAAATAAGCATAGCAAAAGTTGTCAGAGCTTATTTAAAGCGCTCCGTTCTCGCTAAGCTCGAACTCCGCGCACCACCGACACTCGCTCCAGGCGCCTCCTCGGCGCCTTGCACTCGTCCGCCTTTGAAACGGAGCGCTTTAGATAGATGACGGCTTAGTACTTGCTGACTGAGCCGGCTCCGTTGGCTGTGTCGTCTCCGTAGGATGCCATGCCGTTGCCTCCCGGCACGTAAGGAGTCAGTTTGGGACCGCCATTATTGCCGCTGCGGTAGCCGCCGCCGCCCCGGTTCAGCACTGTTCCAGGAACGTAATAAGTAGCTGCAGCATGACCCAGGTCGGAGCGTATCTGGTCGCCCGGCTGGGAGACGTTGGCGCCCCACTTCGAAACGGGCACTTGCGGTCCACCTTTCTTTTCAATACGCTGCGGCGTGTAGAAGTTGTCGCCAGGCGTCTGAATGTTGGCGCCCCACGGTACTTTCGGGAGCAGAGGGTTGGCTTGTGCGCCGCCTACCTGAAGTCCCTGAGCGGTTTTGCTGAGAGTTCCAGAGCCGATATATGTACCGGACGGGTCCATAAGCCCGATTTGATTCTGATTGCAAACACGAGCTGAACCGTTGCTGTAGTGGAAGTTATAGCTGCTGTTCTGAGCGAAAGCAGGAGCAACTGCCGCGGCGCAGACTAATGCTGCGACAGCAGTGAGGAGGTTTTTTTTCATATATTTAGTAAAGTCCATTAGGAGCGGGTTACCTGGGGTGGGAAGATGAACTTAGGTAGATTTGCTTCTATGCTGGTTTTCCGCTGGTCGAGCTTGACTCTAGAGGTGGGAGAGTTGGCTCAGTGCGGAGAGAAGGCTCAACGCAAACGCGCTGAGGAGGAGGTAGAGCCCGGCCTGGCGAGCTGTCGACCTGGAAATGGTCGCCGCTTTCACCCTGACCTGAGCGTCTTTGGAGGCGCCTGACGGCTGCCTTGATTTCCTATTCATTAAAAGTCCGCCTAGTAAGTGTTGTAAGGGAACTATAGATCAGTAGTAAAGGTAATAAAAGTTGCTACTTTACAATTTAATGTAACAAATTTAATCTGGCTTTGGCAAGCCCTGCGCCTGTTTGATGGAAGTCTGCAGTTCGTTTTCCGAAAGTCAGGCCAAGCGCTGAAAACTTAGGCTGGCAGAGTCAAAGCGCGTTTATGGGCCTGGTTTTCCAGGGCATCGTCCAAGGGTGCCAGGTCTATGGCGCCATATCGGCGGCTGAGGGCCTGGCGGATCAGTTGATCGCAGAATTGAGGGTTTTTCGGCAGCAGCGAGCCATGTAAGTAGGTGCCATAGACCTTGCCTGATTGCGCCCCTTCTCCTCCATCTTCTCCGTTGTTGCCGTTGCCGACAACCACTTTGCCCAGTGGTTCAACATCTTTGCCGAGATAAGTCTTGCCGCTGTGATTTTCAAATCCGACCAGAGTCGATGCGTCGCTGCGCCTGATCATTACATTGCCGATCATGCGCCGATTTCCAGCGACCGTATAGGCGTCGATCAACGAAATGCCTTTGAGTTCGTCACCATCGTGTGGTTTGTAGTAGTGTCCAAGAAGCTGATATCCACCGCAGATTGTCAGAAATGCAGCACCGTTGTCGACAGCGGTTTTCAGTTGCTTCGCGCGCTTGACTAGATCCTGCGCGATGATTTGCTGTTGCTTGTCCTGCCCTCCGCCTATGAAGTAGAGGTCGAAGTATTCCGGGTCTACTTCCTGGTCTAGACCTATGGCGCTCACAGTGACGTCTATGTTGCGCCATTTTGCCCGCTGAGTGAGGGCGATAATGTTGCCTCGGTCTCCGTAGATATTGAGGAATCGTGCGTAGAGGTGGGCTATCCGTAATTCCATAGATTGAGCTTGACTGCGGGTTTCTAAACTACTTCCAACAATTGATTATATCGAGAGTCTAACTACTGGCGACGTCAGCTCCCCGTTGTTTTAAGCGCCGATTTGGCCTTAATTCAGTGACAATTGTCTGAACCGCTGCGTTTCAAGTATTCCCGCATTTGATACCACCGGCGGGGCGCACCATATATAGTAGCGCGATTGCAAAGGGTTTCGTCTGATAAAAAAGCAATACCGCGGGCTCAGCGGAGTTCTTGATAATTGGTTGCCAGGAAATAAGGCGTGCCCAGCGTCTTCGGATTTCTAACTGATATATTTTTGGTGCCACTCGCTTAAAATATTAGCGTTTTTTAAGCTGCGGTTTTTCGGCACCAGCCCTGGTTTTTCAAAGAAACTTTCAATACGTGTTTCAAATTAGAGGTTTTACCACTACTACCGACTGGAATATCTAGGCTATGATGGCTTTCGTTAGATTCAGGTCATTGCGAAGGAGTGATTACTACTATGAAGAAGGGGTTTGCAACCTTACTTACCGCATTAGTTGCCGTAAGTGCGAGCACCTTAGTCAATACGTCTGCTGCTTATGCGCAGGGTGCTAGTAATGTCAGCGAACTGACTGATGTTGTTGGAAATGAATGGGCATACAATGCCCTCAAGGAGCTCGTAAACAGCCCTTGCCACATCCTCGTTGGTTACCCCGACAGAACTTATCGTGGACAAAAATCCACCACACGTTTTGAATTGGCTGCGGCGCTTTATAAATATGAACAGTGCATTACCGAAAGGCTTGCACTCAAAGCTGACAAAGCGGATTTGGAAAAATTTGCTGCCTTGTTGGAAGAGTTCCGTGGCGAACTCAACCACCTCAAGGCTCGCGTAGATAGCCTCGAAGCTAGAATGCGCGCCGTTGAAGAAAAGAATATCGAGCAAGACATGAGACTTGCTTATGCTGAGCGACAAAAGGGCTTCCTCTGGGAGCGCGTGGTAAAGGGAACAGCGATCGACGTACGTGATATTGGTGTTGGCGTGTACCGTGGTGCACGTGGTATCTACCAGTACTTGTTCTAAGAACGGATTCTCTCTACTCGCTTAGATCTGATCTACAGAAACTCCCGGCAGGTTCATGCTGACGGGAGTTTCAGCTTACCTGTGCGAATTTGTCAAGAAGTGCAGGTCTGATGCCCGGGACC
>JAYRNY010000739.1:0-3082 GCA_041911975.1 bacterium
CTACAATTATCAGTTGATATGAAGTGGCATCATTGGCGGTACCACCGAGCTCCCACTTCGCACTGGCGAATTTTAATGAGAGAACTTCAGCAATGTCGGCAAGAGCAGTATCGATCCAAATCATCGCCGCATTTCGATTGTTTTTTTCAGTAACTTGGTGTCCCATTATCTTTTGCAGTTGCATTCTCCTTAGAGACAAACATCAAGTAAGCAGTGCATTAACGGAAGAATGCTCTATGTTTTGTAAATCCGAGGATGGTGGAGTTTCGTTCAATTGCAAAACCCGCGAAAAGGTCGACAAACACATCTCTCGCTTCAAAGAAGGTGCGTATCTAGACTCACGTTCGATGAGCTTTACCAGTCTTTGTTTTTGTAGTGCACAACCTCGACTATTTCGGCGATAAACAAGTCCGAGATTTTCCAGCAGTTTTAGACCGGCCAAATGCTCCTCTGGCATATCGGACAGATAGACAGGCTCTCGTTCTGCCAGAAAAATCACCAGTGGTGCCTGCTTGATCAAGATATCTAGTATGTCGTTTGTCAACGTCGCTTCACCCTTTGCTGTTGAGCCTGTCGAAGACACGAAAGCTTTTGCAATCCTTACTCTGCCGGAGCTCCAAACTTTTGAACCAAGCCGTGCATATTAGTAATTGCGCATATGCACAACTCTGCAACTGCGTATATGCTATTCTACCTTACAGAGGCTAAAAGGACAAACCCGCTAAAAGTGCGAAAATCTTGACTGGAAATGCTCTTGCAACCACAATTGAAAATGTACGCACTTCAACAATTACTAAATTGGCAACATGACAGACCAGACAGAACAACTCGTTAAATTCAAAGCTGAGTTCTTTAAGGCGCTGGCAAGCCCTCTAAGAATCCGGATTTTGGACGAACTTCGAGATGGAGAGAAGACAGTAACAGAGCTACGACTGAGGCTTGGAGTCGAGCCCACGAATATCTCTCAGCAATTGGCTGTACTCAGATCGAAAAACATTATTGCTGGACGCAAACAAGGCAGTAACATTTACTATTCATGCCGAGATCCGGCTATTTTTGTATTCCTTGATGCTGCCAAAGCCGTTTTTAACAACCATCTTGTCGACATCAAAGACATGCTGGAAGCCCTCTAAATAGATTGTTCGCACAAAGCCTGGCCAGGTTGTCGGAAAGCCCCCTTTCTGACAGCCTGGTTCATTGACGAACAGTGCCGCCCGTGTGATAATAGAATTTAGCAATTACGCAATTACGTAAGTGCGTAATTAACTAATTAGCAACTTTCAGGGAGTCTACTTTCTGGGAATTGCTTTGGCTCGTTTCCAATCTCAAGGCGCCCAGGGGTGTTCTAACTGGAAACGAGGAGAAATAGACTATTTACGGAATTTTGAAAATGAGCAGAAGACTTCTCATTGGAAATCTTTCGCTGGAAACAGAGGAAGCATCTCTTCAATCATTGTTTTCGAAAGCTGGCTCCGTTCTAGAAGTTGAACTGGTAAGCGATCCTGCTACAGGCAGGAAGAAGGGATTTGCATTTGTAGAAATGTCGACCAGGACAGAGGCTTTGAGAGCGATCAAGCAGTTGGAAGGGTCCGAAGTAAACGGACGAAACATTACAATCAACCAGTCCGAGCCACGACAGGAAAAGCAAGGATTGTCCTTTTTCGCGAGGCTTTTGAAGTTTCCACATGCGTGAAATCAAGCCAGTATGAGAGTTTCGATTGTGCGCTCCCTCAATCTCTCTTCTTCTGAAGTGATTGAGACGGAAGTAGCAGGCCGTGGGGGTGCGTGTTCGCTACGCACCCTCACTGGCACAATCAGTCATTTCGGACCGCGCCCCAATTGGAATTTTTCGAATCCAGTCGGAGATTGCTTCTAGCGTTCGCAGTCCACCCAATTCTTCAAGGTCGCCTTCCAGCTTTTCTTGCATTTCTTCCGGCAGCAGGCGTTTGAAATTACTGAAAATTTCAACTCTTTTAATTGAATCGATACCTAAGTCAGACTCTAAATCTAACGCAGGATCGAGCATCTCAGGCGGATATCCGGTTCGTTCACTCACTAGCTCAATGAAGATAGAAATCAATGCGTCGGAACTTCTTACTTGGTGTGCTGGAGTTGTAGAGACGGCACCGCTATCTGGAAAGGATGCCGGCGGGGTGCCATTTTCTGGATCCGAGCTACCTATATTCACGTTCTCTTGCACGGCGCCAGCGGTTGCTGGCGCTTCAAGTTGAACCCGGCCAGCACCTTGCAATTTAAAGTCCGTGACAGGCTGAATGGGCTGCAACGGCACGATTGGTTGCTGCAAAGGTATGGGAAAACATTGCAAATTTTGCGATGAGTGCACAGACTTCACTTGCAAGTACGCCAGCATAACTTGCTGCTGAGTCTGCAGAAAGTTATTGCTCATCTGCAGCATAGTTTGCTGAAAAGTAATCATGACCGCATCTGTGTTAGTTGCTGTCTGACGGCTCTCTTTGCGAATCCGAAAATCGGTTGCTTCTTTCTGCATGCATCGGTATTCCTTAGCGGATTTGAATACCCAAGAAGACAAACCTCCTTGAACTAGTCTGAAAGGTTTAATCTGCTCAAACAGTTGCGCAATTACGCATATTCGTAAATACTATAACAATATGGACCCAAATATGCCAAAGCTTCAATGAAAAGAGAATTAGCCACAGACGAGATAGAGATTGGCAAGCATCAATTTGAGTGCTTGGTGAAAGAGTGCAGTCAAGAGCTGGGGATTCAACAGCCTGTGATCAACTGGGCCTGTGAATACGAAAGATCTCTCACCCGTTATGTAGCTTTCTTGTTCTTTGGAGCAATTCACGAGCGCTTTCATTTGAATGCTGATGAGCTTGTCGCATTGCCTGCTAATGCAAGCAAGAAGGAATTCCTCGTTCAACAAATCACGGAAACCTTGCGGAAAGTACTTGAATTGTCTTAGTGAGGCGAAATGTTGAGTTGGCGCCACATCATTACTGGCAAGCATTGGATTGAAACAGAAGCATTCATGCTGTTTCCGGAATCTGACGGTCGGACGCTTTCAACAAGTTGGACAGCCGAAAGGGGCGCCAACTCA
>JAYRNY010000740.1:0-4963 GCA_041911975.1 bacterium
AATGTGGAAAGCGGTGAGCAACCGGCTGTCGCTGAATCGGCCGAGAAGATTCTCAAAGTGAGAAAATCAGGCTATATAGATGCTGGCGATGAAGGCAGCGTTTATTCCAACGGCGACGGCAGTGTCACCAAAGTGTACAAAGATCCGAGCCGCAGCATGGAAGCCGTCAAGGCAATTTACGATCAGCTTAATTCCATTGGAATTAAGACGCCTAAGATTTTGGAATACGGAAAAACTCCAGAAGGACAACCGGCCTTGCGCATGGAGCAAGTGGGCGACGGGGATAACCTGCGCATGCAGTTGATAACGGGAGAAATTCAGGGTGCCGATATGTTGTCGCTAAATCGGCAGTACTATGCATACGGTGATGCGTTGGACAAAGCCGGCATCAGAATCGACTGGAATTTGAAAAACATGCGCTGGCAGGACGGCGTTCTCTACATTCTCGATCCGTCGTTCTTGAAAAACGAACCGATGCACCCTACCACTTTGCCCAGGTTCGCAAGCTACATTGGACCAAGACGTTAGGCTGTTTTCAAAGAATCTGACTGATGTCGACGCCATGCGTCGACCGGTTTTCTAAGGGTTGCCTAAACGCCGACTTCCTGTCCGGCTTCGATGTATGCGGCAACGTCTACGTCAACCGCTTCTTCTGCGCCGATTGCATCGAGTTCATCGTTCAACTGTTTGAACTTGATCGAGGGCGGTACCGATATGATCGCGTTCAAGCAAAACAGCGGCGTGCCAGTCACAGGAGCCGGCACCAGCTCTGTCTCCATTGATTGAATGTTGATGTCGCGGTTCTTCAAATACGAAGTAATCTTATGCACTATGCCTTCGTGATCGTGTCCTTCAAGGCTGATCTGGTAGATGGTATAGCCCTTGAAGCGCGAAGCATCCGGCGCTTTCGTTTTCTTTGTCGAAACTGTGATTTTCTCTTTTGTCAGCGACTCTAAGTCTTTGAGAAGGTCTGGCACTTTGGCGGGAGGAACAGTTACCAGTGCGATTACCGCGAATTCACCGCCCAAGACTGTCATGCGGCTGTCTTCCATATTGGCGCCGTTGCGCGTGATTACTTCAGCAAGATGTGAAACGATGCCCGGTCTATCTTCGCCGATTGCAGTCACCAGTAAATGCTCTTTCATCGCCTTTTCCTTTTATGTGCCGAACAAACGCATGGTCGCCGCTCTGTCGAGCCGACAGAACCCCCAGGTAAAATCTACCCATGACCAAACCGCGATCAAACATCATACTAAAGGTAGACGGGAAAAGGTATCGTTAAGCCGCTAAAAGAAGGCGTCTCATATTGACGGTTGGCGGCTTTTTGTTGTTTGTCATGAGCAATTGTAAACAAAATCCGTGCAATCCCTCGACAAGTGAGCCGCGTCCCTGTTACCCTCTGGGGGTATTAGTCGTCCGGGATGTTTTAAATCCTTTATGCCGCTCAGCACAAGAGTGAATGTTGAAACCGCTGCCCGCAACCACGGGCATCATCACCATCATCATTTTTGAAACGGGAGCGGAACCTCACGACAGCATAGCTTTGCATAATCGCAAAAACTGTTGAGACCCGCTCAGAAGGCGGGTTTTTTGTTACGTACAGGCACATACTCTTCCACTTCGGGAATCGATAAATGACAAACACTGCAGCAGCCCTCACGGAAACGAAAGCAAAGACCGGCTTGGCGGAAGGAGCTTCGGAAGATCTCGACACCCTCAAGATGGTTCTTCCTTCCGGCCGCATTCAGGAGAAAGTAGTAGCTCTTCTGGAAAGAGTCGGGCTGAGTTTTACCAAGAGCGGGCGCTCCTACCGACCGCGCACTTCGCAAACGGGCGTGCAAGCGAAGTTTCTCAAGGCTCAGAACATTCCCGACCTGGTTGCTCTCGGCCGTCACGATTGTGGTTTTTCCGGCCGCGACTGGATTGTCGAGCGCCAAGCCGACGTTGTGGAATTGCTGGACCTAGGCTTTGATCCTGTGTCAATTGTCGCGGCCATGCCTGAATATCTCGCCAAGGAGTCCATGGCAGAGCGCCAACAACGCCGCCTGGTAATTGCGTCGGAGTACAGAAACCTGACTCTCGACTACATAAAGTCCAGCAAGTTGAATGCCGATTACGTACAAACCTTCGGCGCCACAGAAGCCCTGCCGCCTGAAGATGCAGATATGATCATCGACAACACGGCCACCGGTGAAACGATAAAACAGAATCGCCTGGTAATTGTCGATACTTTGCTTCAATCCAGCACTCGTTTTCTATGCAACCGCAAAGCACTGGAAAACGACGTCAAACGGCAGAAGCTCGAAGAGCTCGTGATGCTGATGAAGAGCGCACTGAGAGCGAATGAAAAGGTGCTTTTGGAAATGAATGTCGCCAGTGAGAATTTCGAGAAACTCGTGGCCATTCTCCCCTGCATGAAGGCACCGACAATTTCCGAGCTGTACAAAGGCAGCGGATATGCAATCAAGGTTGCCGTGCCGTCCTCAGAAGTTTCACAGCTGATTCCCAAACTGGTCGCCTACGGCGCCACCGATATTCTCGAATACAAACTGGAGAAAATCGTCGTTTGACTTCGGCATGTCGGCGGCTCGCCGACATCTGGGAGCGCCGGCGGCTCGCCGGCACCGGGCGGCAAGAATGCCGCCCCTACAGATCGAGGGCAATCGCATTGAACCGAACAAGCGTACCGAATCCAATCAAATTGAAGGACCAGTCGATGAAAGTTCTGCCAGAGACAAAGAAAGAATACGCAATTCTCCCGAAGAGAATTGTGCTCGAATTGCCGTTTTACGACTTGCCGGGCAGCAGCAGGTGCAATTATGCTCGCCTGGACTTTTGCGAAAATACGCAGGGATATCCGGAATCTTATCCGCAAGGAATGCCGGATGATTGGACTAGCCGTTATCCAGAATACCCGGAGTTTATAAACAAGCTCGCGGCGATGTACGGCATTGCCTCTGAGAGCATTATTCTCACCAACGGCAGCGATGAAGGCATCATGGTCGTCGCCAACACATTCATAGAGCCCGGCGAGGACACGGCTATTGTCTCTAGACCCTGCTTTGCTGTGATTCCACATAGCCTCAAGCTGGCCGGTGCGAAGGTAGTGAGCATTGATGTGCAGTCTGATCTCACGTTTGATCTGGAAGGCGTCGAAGCGGCGCTCAAGGCAGGGGCCAAGATGGCTTTCTTTGCCACGCCGGAGAATCCGACCGGAGCGCAGATTCCCTCGCATGTCATCGAAGGATGGTGCCGAAACTACCCGCAGACCTTGATCGTAATTGATGAAGCTTATGCAGAGTTTTCCAATACCACGGTTCTGCCTTTAATTGAAAAGTACGACAATCTTCTGGTTTTGAAGACGTTCTCCAAAGCCTGGGCAATGGCTGGACTGCGCCTCGGATGCGTGTTCGGGAAGCCTCAACTGATTGACTATTTGAGAATCGTCACTCCTGTTTTCAGTGTCAACAACGCGGCAATCTGGACGGCTTCAAAACTGCTTGACCGCCGCGAAGATGTAAATGCGTATGTGAGTGAAGTAAACGAGCGCAAGGATAGGCTCGTAGAAGCCCTTACAGAGCGGGGCTTCGAAGTTGTGAATGGCGCCGGCAATGCAGTTCTGCTGTCGCTGGGAATACTAGCGGAGAAGTTTTGCCAGTTTTGCCGTGACGAAATGGTGCTGGTGCGCAATCGCAGCAAGCAGGTTTTTCCTGCCGCTGAATTCGATCCTATGTGGGGCCGAGTGCGTGTCTCCATCGGCACGGAAGAAGAGCAGCAGCGCTTTCTTGCCTGTATGGACAAATTTCAAAAGAGCTACGGAATTATATTTGATTTAGACGGCACGCTCGTCGATACGAGTGCAAGCTTTGACGAAACAGTTGCACAGATGGTTGAAAAGTATTCTGGAAAACCGTTGCAGCCTGACGAGCTGAGAATACTGCGCGAGGAAGGCGGATACAACGATGATTGGGTGGCATCGATTGAACTTCTAAAGCGACGCGGAGTGACAGTCTCGATGAGAGAATTTTCGCCGGAAGCGACGAAGCTTTATCTCAGTTTGGCGCCGTCCACTGAAAAGTTATTGTTGGATATTGCGCTGCTGGAAAAACTCGCGAAGAGATTTCCTATATTCATTGTCACAGGCCGTACGCGAGGTGAATATGACCCCGTCTGGGGTGAGCGCCTGGACCCGCTGTTCAAGCGAGTTTACTGTCTGGATGATGTGGCAGGAATGCGCGCCAAGCCGTCACCCGACTATCTGAATTGCAACGTCAAAGACTTTGATTTGAGATATGGAGTCTACGTCGGAAATTCCGTCGATGATATGGCCGCTGCGCTGGCAGCCGGCATCGATCGCATCGCTATCAACACATCGGCGTCTGATGCGGCGCTGATTGAAGCGGGGGCCCAGTTGGTAGTAAACAGCATGAGTGAACTGGAGAAGGTGTTTCAACTATGAAGAGCGTCGTTCAAAATCAAAGCAGCGAAGAATCGGCGGTTAAGGCGAAAAGCCGCACCGCATCTGTTTCACGCAAAACAAAAGAGACGGACATCTCGATTCGTATTGACCTGGACACTCCGGGCGAGGTTTCCATCAAAACTTCTCTGCCTTTTCTCTCGCATATGCTGGAGGCACTGGCGGTGCACGGAAGATTCAGCCTGGTAGTTGATGCCACCGGTGACATCGAAGTCGATCCTCATCACTTGATTGAGGATACGGGGATCGTTCTTGGGGAAACGATATTCAAAGCACTCGGAGGTTTCAAGGGCATCGAGCGCGCCGGGTGTTTCACTTATCCCATGGACGGCAGCCTGGTGCTCGTCGCTATAGATATCTGCGGGCGCCGCAACCTGACCTGGAAATTGCAGTTCGGCAATTTTACTGTCGGCAATCTGGACCCCAATCTTTTTCGCGAGTTCTATAAAGGTTTTGTCGACGGCTTGCGCTCTACGCTGCACGTGA
>JAYRNY010000741.1:0-2263 GCA_041911975.1 bacterium
CAATGGATATCCTGGGCCGAGCGCACAATGCGGGAGCCTGGAACCCAATGTCACCTGCTGGCTCAACAGTTCTTGATGCCATTGACAGGGATCCTTTGAACTTATTTAACCACGACGGACAAATCGGTCCGGGCGACATAAATGCATTTCTTAGGAATCCAATTCGGACATCTGAGCTGACAGCGAGGGAAAGAACAACTCTCCAGTGGCTCAGTGATAATTGGAATTCGGACGAAGTACGTGCTTATAGAAGCAAGAATTCTCCATACCTTTCACAGGGTGACTTGAAAAAATTCAACGAAACTCCATCCGGGCCGCCGGTAATTTCTGCCAGACCAAATGAGCCCGCCAGACCGAACGAGCCTGCCAGACCGAACGAACCCGCCAGGCCAAACGCAGCACAGCCGCAACGTCCGGACGAAGGAATCCGCCGCGAGCTCCGTGATGGTATTTACGATCTCAATAGAAATGCAGAGAGCGATCACAATGATGTCTGGGAAAAGGGCAAGACGAAGGTGTGGGCGGATAGAGGAGGCCCTGGCAAAGGGGACATCGGCTATACCTGGCAAGATCCTAAGACTGGAGAATACATAGGTTGGAAGTTCAACCCTGATGCAGACGGTGGACGCTGGGAAAAGTACAACGGTTCGAAATTCCTCGGCAGTGCAAAGGAAGTCCATTTGACTGAGAAGGGACTGAAAGTCGATGGCAGGTATGAGGACATCTAAAGACTATTAGGGTTGAGGGAACAGAGAGCGGTCAGGCGGATACTCCCTATCCGCCTGATTTATTTATCGAGCTGCCAAAGGATGAGACTGTGCAGTAACGCCAGAACAAGACCCGGTACACATGCAGTAAACAAACGCCACTTACATTGAAAGTATCCGATCTCAACCCACCCTTCGAGGTTCCGCAAAATGCCTCCTCAATTTCTCATGCATCAAGATGGAGCAGTTGCTGATCCAGAACGCAAAGAAAACTACAGCAGCTTCGAAAAACGATATTTCGACTTCGTGATGATGCAAGCCACAAGTGCCTATAACTACTTGCGAGGAACTGTTGAGTGCCATCTACCAAGTGCTAAAGAGTGTCCCGACGGCAGCATTATTTTCGGTGCAGTAACTGAGCAGCAATATGTAAGAGCTCTTGAAAGTGCAAGGACCAAGGATAATTAGTAGTTGTATTTCAGCCTGCCGACTAACCGCGCTTGTTCTTCGATTCTCTCTCTGCAAGTTTCGCAGCTTTGTCGCGCAGTTTTGCAATATTCTGGCGCATCTTTTCTGCTTCCTTCATCGGTTGATTCGGATTGAGCGCCATGTAGTTGTGATATTGCTCGGCTGATTCCGTCAACATGCTCGAATTTGCTTTTTGCATTTTCTCGAGCGATCTTGCCAGACCCAGTCGCGCATCAGCAAGTGTCGGGTTAGTGCTGACTGCATGTCGATATCTGTCGACGGCGCCGTCAAGCTGATTCTTTTTGAAAAGCTCGTCAGCAACTTTCACATCATCAAGCGATGTCTTTCTCAGTCGAGCTACTTCATCCAGACCGCGCTGAGCTCTTTCAGGTGCGCCCGAAAGCGTAATGGCTTTCTTGTATGCATTTTCAGCATTGTCCAGATCTTTATCGAGCAAGGCAATGTCGGCAACTGCGAATGCTTGTTTAGGATCAGCAACCGTGCTGACCACCGATTTCATCAAGTCTGTTGCTTTTTGAAACTCACCCTGGGCCATGAGGGCTTCAGCATAGGCCAGCTTTTCGCCGTTGTTTTTCGGCTCGCCCATCTGGCTGAGATCCGGCTTCGACCCGGCCAGCGACATCAATTTTGCTTGTGCAAGGCGCAGCTCGAAATCATCCGGGCTGAGTTTGATTGCTTCGTCCAAGCTCTTCAATGCGGCTTCGTAATCATTGGATGCAAGAAGCGCACCAACAGCGGCCTTTTGCGCCTTGAGATAAAGCCCCTGACTGAGTCCCTTCACTGCCTGAGGATTGTTTGGACTCATTTGCAGAATGGTGCGGAAACCTTTAATTGCATCATCCGCCTTTTCGAGTTTCAAACAAATCTCTGCAATGCGCTGACGGAGATCGAGATCGTAAGGAATTTGCGACAAGCCTGATCTCAAATCGGCCAGTGCCAATTCCAGATCGCTTCTGCTTTCGCGAATGTCCGCAATCTTGAGATAAGGCTGCGCATTTTCTGGTTTAATCAGGATCGACAATTGATATTCTTTGATTGCAGCCACCTGATTTCCCTGAGCGGCATAC
>JAYRNY010000742.1:0-2993 GCA_041911975.1 bacterium
ATTTTTCTTGCATTAATTTTTTTTTTGGTCCGTCCCATTCCTTTTTCCTGGCGGGCCTTTTTTTCGCCGCCCCTACCAAACCCTTTTTTCGGGGCGCCTAAATTGCGGCCCGAATGCGGATCGAAGAGGCTGCATTCAAACGATGTGGAAATATCTTGCTATCACAACAAAAACCAGCGTGACTGGAAACATCAACACGCACCATATTGCCACCCTGATAATCGGTTTCCAACTCTTGAATTTGGCAAGCAATTCGCTAAGCCACCAGCCTAAAAACATCGGTGCCCCGGCAATTAAGACTGCCATAAACTGGGAGAGTCCACCCTTCATCAATAGCGTGTAGGGGTTGGTGCCGGGATTGAGCATTTTGTACGCGCCGGAAACCAGCGGTTCGCAGTTTTCAATCGCATAAAAAATGCCGAGTGGGACGGCGAGCGAGGCGGTTGTGCGAAGAGTCCACCAGACAAAGCGCATGAAGAGCCCATCGTCCGCAAGGAATTTGGATAATGCCGATGGTTTCGATTTTTCAGCAGGCGTATCTGAGGCTGTGGCGGCGCCAGCATTTGCTTTGTCTTCTACTTCGCCGCTGGCTTCCTTTGCAGCAGCTTCAGCTGCTTCGTTGGCAGCCTGCGCGCTATCCAGATCAAACTCAATGCCGCTTTCTTCTTTTGGTTGCTGCTCGACCAATGCTTTGTCCTTTCTTCAGGAATTAGCCTTCAAGTTCTGGTAATTCTTCGCGGTCTGCGCTCGGACTGTTGGCGAGATAGTCGAGGCGGCGGCGCTCGGCTTCTGCAAATTGAGGCGATTCTATGGTGAGCATCTTCACGAGACTCATCGGCACAAGGTGCTTGGAGTAATCTCTGGAGTATGGTCTATCCGTGTCACCGTATGACTCAAGCTCGATGTAGTCGTGACCGATGCGCAGAATTCTCCCAATGACCGTGGTTCCGTCTGCGAAATGCAGGCGCACCCACGAGCGGGCGTCGGCAAGTTTTTCCAGTCTGAGCTTGAGATTCATGAGTATTTCTGGGGTTTCCGAAGTATTGCTGATCTCATCTTAGCATCGTGTCCGATAAGTAGTCCCGGCCGTCTTGTTCGAGCCGCAAACACAAACAGGGCTGCAACTGTGGCAGGTTTTCGCTTCTGTATTTCGATCGGGAACACACCACTATATATGGCGTCGTGTCAAGCGTGGAAACTAGCGACCAAGCCGCTTTCCTAAATCGATCCTAGCTAGAAAGGATATGCAAAAAATCTTTGAGTTCAATTAAAGAACGAGCATGGAAGTCAAGCATTCATTTTTTGTATAGACGGGCTAAACTGGCTTCAGGTGAAGCTTTTCGAGATCAATCCAAAGAAAATTATCAGTATGTCTACTGCATAAATCCGGGATCTCTGAGTGATAACCAAACCTCCTGTAACAGTGTGCGGAAATATGTCGTATTGACGAGTTCAATCAAAAAGCCGCCGACGAAAACAGGTCAAAAAGAACGAAAGCAAATGATTTAGCCCACTAACACTCCCAAGGTAAAAACTAGAAATGGCGGCATTGATGCAAGAAGAGAGCCTTCCGGCCAACCTTCAGAAACGCATTGAGGAATTGAGAGGAAAGGAATCGAGCTACTGGGAAGACGAAATGTTTTCGCCTGAAGCGCTCACAAATCTCTCCTACGCAAGTGAATTAGAACGTATTTTCAATCTCGATCCGCTCGGACCCCTTCCGCCGTCGCAATAAGGTCTATTCCTAAAAGCGTCAGTGTCGGAGCCAGGTGCTCGATATCGGTCAAAAATGGTGCAATTTGGTTGGCATAGCCGCCGGTGATTACCGTGGTGTGCTCGCCTGGTAGCACCGCTTTGGCGGTCGTGATCCACTGCTTGATGATGCCGATATGGGCAAGCAGTGTGCCCGATAATATGGCGTCGTCGGTGCGATGACCGGGTGAGAGTTGATTGACGGAGCGAACCTTGCCGGTCAAATCCGGCAGCTGGTCTGTGTGTTCGTTGAGCGCTCTCAAGGTCCGACCAAGACCGAGCGTTATCCAGCCACCCTGGAATTGTCCGTCAGCGCCGGCTGCCGTGAAAGTGGTGGCAGTGCCGCAGTCGATTACGAAGGCGCCGCGACCCTTGCCAAAAAGTTTGAGTGCCGCCGCCGCACTGGCGACGCGGTCCACGCCCAGCGTTTTGTACGTGCCTGAGATGAGCGGCTGCGATTGAGTGGTGATCTGGACTGCGTCTTCGCCGGCTTCCAACAGTCGCTTGAGGATGACTTCTGCCGCCTCTGGCACCACCGATGCTATCGCTACCTGCGCCTTGTGCGCGCGGGCGCCGGTGAGAATAGCGTCGGCTGCGTCTTTGGGGAGCAGCGTGTCGTTGTGCCAAATATCGAGAATCTTGCCACCGTCTATAACGGCGCTGGATATTCTGCTGTTGCCTACATCTACTGCTATGCGAGTCATTAGTGTCAGTTAACGCTTTCTAGAATCGGACCCGCCCAAAACATATGGGGCGTCTCCACACTGGGGATTTTACTTCCTTGCAAGGTATCTATGTATGCCCTTAAGCAAACCCTCAGCAACTCGCTCTTGCACGTGCGGGTCCAGCATTTGGGCAAACTCGTCGGGATGGATCATAAAACCCACTTCAACTAAGACTGCCGGCATGGCCGTCGGGCGGCAGAGGGCTAGATTTTGAAACCGGCAGCCGATGTCCGGAAAGTCCACGGCGGTAATTACCGAATCCTTCAGGCTGCGAGCCAGCTCGGTCGACTGCGGGTGGTACCAGTAGGAAGACGTGCCATGCTCTTTCCAGGGATCTCGGCCATCGGGGAGGGAATTATTGTGGACCGAAATCAGAAGATCGCAGTCGGACTTGACGGCAATGTTGACGCGATCGTCCAGGGAAACCGTCTCCCCGTCGGTGGTTCTGGTCATGACTACTTGGGCTCCGGCTCGCTCCAGAGCGGCTTTGAATTTGAGCGCCATCTCCAGATTCAA
>JAYRNY010000743.1:0-2917 GCA_041911975.1 bacterium
ACAGACGCTACACCTGGTATCAGCTTGCGTCCCGACTTCTTTCAGCCTGCGCACTTCGAACCCCAGTTCCGCATGCTGCAATATGATGAAACGCAGGAAATGTCGGAAATAATGTCCAGAACGTAGTAGATGTTGTAACTTGACTGCAATGCTTTTACATCGGAATAGACATCGGCAAATTCGGAAAGACACCAATCTCGAAAGCATTTCAATACCCGCCCTTCAGCCTTGTAGACGCGCGACAAATCCGAGTCGGGAAACTTATCAATGAGTTCTTTTCTCTGGGCGGCCAAGGCGTCTATCTCTTTCACCCTGCCAATAACTTCTTTGACGGCGGCGCCCGGGCTTTTCTTCTCTCTTATGTTCTTTATCGCCAGGCAGGTGTTCGATGAAAGCTCAATCAGGGAGCTGCCTCCATCCAGCGCGGTTGCAACAATGCCGACTTTGAGCGCATTTTTGCCTAGCGTATCTTGGCCCAGTTCGAGATTTCGCCGCTGCCTATAGAAAAGCTTGTCGAATCCGATTTGCGATGCCAATCCCGTTGCAGCGCCGGCGACTTGCAATCCGAAATATCTTATACGCCTGGTCTTCGGCTCCTTCGTTCCATACACGCGGTATTGCAGGTAATACCGTTCCAGATCAATCTCTTTGCGCAGAATCAAGTTTGTCAAAGAATCAATTTCTTTCTCTTCGTCTACCGGAAACGCCGCCAGGCTAGAGGACGGACAAATGACTTGCAGGCAAAGAAGAAAAGCAAGAGCTTTGCGCGTGCGTTCACTCGCAAAACCTTTCCAAACATGCCAACTAGCACAACGTTTCCAATATAACGCACAATGGCGTGTCGGCTGGCGGCCGACACCGGGCGGCATGTAAGCCGCCCCTACAGATTGAAACTTTGAAAACGCACTACTACTTCGCACAAAGGTTCGCATTTCAAGTTCGAGCTACATCAAGAATTACCCTGGCACCATCGACAAGTTTATCCCATCTTTCTCGTGCCAGAAGGTCAGCCACCAGAGCTGTCCAGCCTGTCTGGTGGTCGGCACCAAGACCCCGTCCGGTCTCCGGGTTGAAGTATTCGTAAAAGAGAACCAGATTTTTCCAATTCGGGTCGTCGGCGTACTTTTTCTGCTCGCCATTGCATGGACGCACGCCATTTTCATCCGGAAGGAAAAATGTCGCGATTGTAGATATGCTTCCAGTCTTTGTTGCGTCCGCTCTTTCTTTCACTTGGAGGCGGCGGCTGCGACTTATCGCCGTCCAGCCAATCCGGAATCACATAATGGTAGAACTGTTTTGTCCAGAGCAGCCCGGCATAAGCCTGACGCGCAACTATCTTTTCCGCCGGCGTCAGAGTCGGGTGGATGACGCCGTCTTTGTAATAAAGATCGTCCGCCTCCGCAAGGCGTACTTGAAAGAGTTTGTCGAACTCCTTGCCGAAAGGTTGCTCGAGCCGCTCATGCTCGGAGGAGAGGCGCATGTTCACGACACGGCTATCACCGGGTGCAATTTCAAGAACATAATGAGGCGCGAACTTCGTGCCGGTGCGCTCAGGGTTTACAGCATCGTTTTTCCCATTGACCAAATACTCATGAAAGGCATCCTTCACATATGGGTTGTGATTGGGCAAGCCGTATAGACGCTGAACATTGGTTTCATTCTCGGTAAAAAGCGGCTCCGGCTCTTGCTTTGCACCGGGCGGCGTTTGATATGCAAAATAAAACCGTCCCAGTGATTCATGCTCTGCAAAAACCAGGCCCGGCTCTTGCAGTCGTAAGAAAGGACGAGAGGAAACTCTGTCGTATGCAGAGCCAAAGCTCCAGGTGTTGCGAAACCAGAGAGTGGGAAGAAAGTGAATTTCACGGGCAACCGGCGCACGGTTGTGAATTGAAACTTTGATCAAAATATCGTCGGGGGCATTCTTTGCATACTCGACAAAGACATCGAAATACTCGTTATTGTCGAAGATACCCGTGTCGTACAACTCGAATTCGGGCAATGCTCGGCTGCGGCGCTTGTTCTCCGCAAGCAGGTGTCCATAGGGAAACTCATTTTGCGGATACTTGTACAGCGCCTTCATGTACGAGTGCGTAACGGTGGAATCGATGTAGTAAAAATTTTCCTTGACGTCCTCGCCATGGTTGCCTTCGGGACCCGTCAGTCCGAAAAGCCGCTCTTTCAGTATCGAATCCTTGCCGTTCCACAAGCAAAGAGAAAAGCAAAGACGGCACTCGCGATCGCTTACGCCCAGCAAACCGTCTTCACCCCATCGATAAGCACGGCTGCGCGATTGGTCGTGCGTGAGATAATCCCAGCACGCTCCGCCCGGCGAATAATCTTCTCTCACAGTGCCCCACTGGCGGTTGGAAAGATATGGACCCCAGCGCTTCCAGTTGCGCTGCTTCAGCCTGTCTTCCTCCAGACGCCGCGTCTCCTGGCTGTCGTATACCTGTAGCATGCTGTTGAGAGTTTCCTTTCTTATTTAAACTGTCGGGGCGATGCATGGCATCGCGCCTATGAAACTTCAATTATTCTTGCGACATTGCCTTCACTATCAATTTCAAAAAGTGAATGCACAGATGCTCGCTGTTGGTGAGAAAACGCCCCAACTTCGGCTCTCCGCCCAAAAGTCCAAGCTGAACGGAATTGGTGAGAACGTCATCCTCCTCTCCAACTTCTTGATTGAAGTGCATCAGTTCTTCCGCCCACTTTTTATCAACGCCCGGCGCGAAATACTGCTCTGAAAATCCTTTCGCCGTATTCGGTCCGTCCGGAAGCCAAACGTCCACTGAAAGATTCGGGAAACCCGGATTTATGTTGATCGTGAAGTTCGGATAGAGCAGGTGATACTGCGCTTGCTTGATCGAGCCTTTGGCATCGTAAATCTTGACTTTCGTATTGCCTTCGAGCGCAGACT
>JAYRNY010000744.1:0-5503 GCA_041911975.1 bacterium
GGGGGTTGCCTTTGCCTTTCAGCGATTTCATTGTTTCGCCGAAAAAGAATTGGCGGACTTTGGTTTTGCCGGAGCGAAACTCGGCGAGCTGATCGGGGAATTTTGCGATAATTTCTTCCACTGCTGATTTTAAGCCGGCTTCATCGGAAACCTGGGCGAGTCCTTTGTCTTTGATGATCAGATGAACGTCGCCGCCGTCTTTCAATAATTCGGGAAGAAGCTGTTTTGCAGTCGTGGTGCCGATTGTGCCTTTAGCGACGACATCGGCTAGATCAGCTAGCGTTTTCGCTGTGATTTTCAGTTGAGAAAACTCGAGATTGCTCTCGTTCATGAAAGCGAGTGCTGGTCCGAGGAGCCAGTTGGAGACTGTCTTCGCGTTTGCTCCCAGTTGCAAAACTTCATCGTAGAAGTCGCTCATGTCTTTGTCTTCAGCCATAATATAGGCGTCTTCTGCCGACATGCCGCATTTTTCCACATAGCGAGAACGGCGTGCTTCCGGTAATTCCGGCATGGCTGCTTGCACTTCCTTGACCCACTCGCGGCTTACGGAAAACGGCACCAGATCGGGCTCGGGGAAGTATCTGTAATCGTGCGCATCCTCTTTTGAGCGCATTGGAAACGTCTTTCCGGTTGCTTCATTCCAAAGTCGTGTTTCTTGCACTACTTTGCCGCCGCTCTCTACGACTTGTGTTTGGCGTTCTACTTCCGAATCAATTGCGCGTTGAACCGCCTTGAAGCTGTTCATGTTTTTAATTTCTGTGCGTGTACTGAGTTCAGCAGAGCCAGCTGGTTTTATGGAAACGTTGGCGTCGCAGCGGAAGCTTCCTTCTTCTAAGTTGCCGTCGCAAACATCAACATAGCGCAGCAGGGTTCGCAGTTCAGTCAAGTATTCACGCGCTTCTTCGGCGGATGTAATGTCCGGCTCGCTGACGATTTCCAGAAGAGGAACACCGGCTCTGTTGTAGTCCGGACACGAATGTGTGGAACCATGCAAGCCTTCCGCGCCTGCGTGAACAAGCTTTCCTGCGTCTTCTTCCAGGTGCGCGCGAATAATGCGAACCTTTTTTCCTTTGACGGTAAGGTGACCCTTATTGCAAATTGGTTTGTCGTACTGCGAGATTTGATAACCTTTTGGAAGGTCAGGATAGAAATAGTTCTTGCGATCGAATTTCGAAGTTTCTGCAATTTCGCAGTTCAATGAAAGCCCCGCGCGAATGGCAAGCTCAACGGCGCGCTTATTTAAGACCGGCAAAACACCAGGCATTCCAAGGCATATGGGGCAAACTTGATCGTTCGGACCCTGCCCGAATTCGGTTGGGCAGCCGCAAAATATTTTGGTGTTTGTTCTGAGTTGGGCATGTACTTCCAGCCCAATCACGGTGTCGTATTTCATTGTCGGTCTCTTTTGTTTGGCGTTTTACCGATGGCGTTTTATCAATATAGAATGCCGCCCCTACGGGTTGCTTGGCTCGGGAGTTTGCTCTGGTTTTAATTCCGGCTTCAACTCCGTTTGTGGTTCCGTTGTTGTGGTTTCTGTCGTCGTTTTCTTGCTCTTCTCGCCGCTCGGAGTCTGCGTTGTTTCCTCTTTCTTCTTCGTTTCCTTGAGGCGGCCGGGTGCGCCGAACATCATTTGGAAGAGAGGGCTGCGCTTGTTGAGCACTTGATTGAGCTGTTTGGCGACTGTGTCCAGGTCTGTCGAAGTCTTCTTGACGGACAGAATTGTAGCCGATACATCGGTGCCGAAATTCGCATCGCCGACCAGTTTGTTAGCCTTGGTTACAGCTTCCTTCGCGTTCTCGGTGATTTCTTTGAGATCGCTTCTCAGTCCTTGATCGCCGGTCAGTTTATCGACCTGCTTCAGGGACATGGCCACGCTTTCCGTCGAGGAGCTGAGCTTGGTCATCATGTTCAGCAAGTCGTCGCGCAGCGGCTTGTCTTGCAGCGTTCCGGTCAAATTGTTCAGGGCTGTCTTGACGTTTTCGGATGTTTCTCGTGCCAATTGGGCGGTTTCCTTGAGGTCCGAGGTCAAGGCGGGATTGTCGAGAATCTTCTTCATTCTAGTGGAGACGCCCTTCACATCTTTAAGAGCGGTCGTGCCCTCATCAAAGAAGCGGCTTGCACTTGTAGACGTATTGCCGAACTTGTCGGAGGTGCCCTTCAGGCTTTCGGTGGCTGAGGAGAGCTTTTCCATATTCTTGTCGAGTTTTTCAGCAGCCGACTGGATGCTGGACATTGTCGTGCCCGATTTCTCCAGGGCGTTGCGCAGGCTGGTTCTGGACTTTTCCGCGGCGATGTCATCGGTAAAGCTGCTGAAATTAGTCGCTATCTTATTCAAATAAAGCTCGGTGCGGACAGGGCTTTCACCCTCCACGATAGAATCGGTGGGAATGACAGCCGGCGCCGGCTCGCCTTCTTTTATGTCGGGAAGGTTGATCTCGACGTACTTGGCGCCGACCAGACCGAGGGTCTGAATCGTTACTTTCGAGCCTTCGGTGATCGGCACATCAGTGGTTGTTATCTTCAAATGCGCGATTACTTCGTTCTTTCCTTTCAGATCGATCTTTTCGACGACGCCCACGCGTACGCCGTTTAAGTTGACCGGTGCATTGTTCGCCAGACCGGCAACGTCGGAGAATCTAACGCCGAAGCGCTGCGGCGGCTCCACCGAAAAGGACTTGAGCCAACTCCAGCCAAAAGTAAGCATGCAGAAGGCGACAAAAGCGAAGAAGCCAACCCGCCATTCATAGTGAATGGACTCTTCTGGCTTCTTCTGGATGGGTGTTGAGTTCAACTCTTTTGTCCTGTCTTTCTCTTTGTTCTTGGGTTCAAATATTGTTATCAAGCAGAGGACCCTCCCGCTTCGCATAGGCAAATTGTTGGATGTAGGGATTCGGCGAAATCAGCGCGTCATCCGGAGTGCCTTCCCATTCAATGCGTCCGTCGTTCATTAGTAGTACGCGATCGGCTGTGCGCGTCCAGGTGGACAGTTGGTGGGTGACGACGATGGAAGCAGCGTTGAGTTTGTTTTCCAGCTCGTTCATGTAGTCCTCGATGACGGTCGAGATAACAGGATCTAGCCCTGTTGTCGGCTCATCGTAAAAAATGATCTTGGGATCGTTGACGATGGCGCGGGCAAAACTGGTGCGCTTTTGCTGACCGCCGGAAAGCTGAGTCGGATACTTGTCTTCAAAACCTCGCAGCCCAACCAGGTCGAGTTTTTCAGTGATGATTCTTTCTTGCTCTTTGGGGCTCAATTTGCGTCGGCGCAGGGCGATAGCGAGGTTTTCTTTGACCGTATAAGAGTTGAGAAGTGCGGAACCCTGGAAGACAAGCCCGACTTCATCTGAGTGCATGCGAATCGTTCCGGAGTCAGCTTCGATCAATCCGCAGAGAATCTTGAGCATGGTCGACTTGCCGCATCCTGATTTGCCGACCAGTCCAAGAATCTCGCCGGGGTAGACGTTAAAAGATACGCCTTTGAGCACGGGCTTGTCCGCAAATGCCTTGTACACGTCTTTCACTTCGACCATGGGATTGGTCGAAGCATCGATTTTAGGTGCATTCTTGTGGCGTACCATCTGCAAACCAATCACCTCGGGGCATACGTGACAGCGGTGATTATGTAATTGCAGACGAAGAGCATCGTCATTGTCCAGACGATTGTTCTTGTCGTTGCAATACCCACGTCTTCGGCGCCGCCTCTGGTTCTTAATCCGATGGCGCAGGAGATGACGATGATCAAAATTGCATTGACCCAGGCTTTCAAAAAGTGTGTGCCGAAGTCGCGGTCGAGAATTGTTTGCTTGACGGAATCAAGGAATGTGGCTGCTGGAACATTCGCCGCCGTGTAAGCGATGAAGATTCCCGCGACCAGACCGAGCGCCATGGCATAGATAGTGAGCGCGGGCATCATCAGCATGGCGGCGACAAAGCGCGGAACCACAAGGAACTGAATCGGATCAACGCGCATGACTTTGAGCGCGTCGATTTGTTCGGTGATCATCATTGTGGTCAATTCCGCAGCCACGGATGAGCCGACCCGCCCAGCCACCATGATGCCTGCCGTGATCGGGCCTATTTCCCTGACCAGTGCCAGCGATACGACGCCGCCGATGGCAGTGTCTGCGCCGAAGAGGACCAGCTCGCGCGAAATCTGCAGCGACATGGCAAAGCCGGTGAAGAGTGCTGTCAAGGAAACGACTATGCACGACTCGACGCCGATTTTGTAGCTCTGGCGCCAGGTCTCTCGCCAATCTATTTCACCGCGCAAAATGTACTTGAGGGTGTGAAACAGCAAAATCAGGCACTGGCCAAGTAGCTGGCAGGCCTTGCCGAACTGATCGACCATTACGTCGATGGGGCGAAATATGCTGTTGCGGGAACGCACCGATGAAACCATAGCTCACACATTTTAGCGGTAAACGTGCGTCAGTGCATGTTCAGAGGGTTTTAGATTTGCTCAAAACACACGTCGGCAAATGAGAATGACTCTGAAAACGACCACTGGTTCCATGATTTGGGATTCATCTTCGCCTGAACCAACAGATGCGAAAGTGTTGGTTGCAACACTTGGCTTCTTGTGCGGTTCTTGGCGTCCTGTGCTCAAGACTCCCTGAGGGGGCTGCATGCGCTCCCCTCGCATGGTCATACAAGGCTCCCCCAAAGAGATATGTTTTCGGGTAAAAGTTAGATAGGTGGAAACGAGGAAAAGTTGATGTCCGCACAAGAGCAGCCGGAATCAGGAAGCGAGCCAGGAGCAGGAAGCAATTCAAGAGCACACAGCGAAGAACACGTCAGTGCAGGCGCCGAAGCGGGCGGCAAAAAGACCAGCAAGACGGGAATACTCGGCGGCTTGGGACTCTTAGGTGTTCTAGCTCTCAAAGGCAAAGTATATATCTTTGCGGCACTCAAAGGCTTGAGCTTTCTCAAACTGGGCTGGTTGTTTAAGAGCGCCCTCATGCTGTTTGCCTCGCTGGCTCTTTACTGGGCTCTGTGGGGTCCTATCTTTGCCGTGATTGTAGTTGGCATGATTTTGATTCACGAGCTTGGTCACTACGTCTGGATGAAGGTGAATGGACTAAATCCCAAACCGATCATGTTCATACCTGGGCTGGGCGCCTATGTTGAGATGGAGAAGATGCCCGCCGATCAGGCTACCGATGCCTGGGTTGCTTTAGCCGGTCCGCTGGTTGGTGGCGTGGCCGCGGCAGCCTTCTACTACTACGGTGTGACCAGTCACAATCTCTTCTTTGTCGCGGCAGGCAGTGTTGGACTTTTCTTGAATCTCTTGCAGTTGATTCCTGCAAAGCCGCTGGATGGTGGTTTTGTCATCAATGCAATCAATAAGTGGCTGTTGATTCCCGGAGTGGGTCTGGCTTTTGCATATGCCTTTTTCTTCCACTCTTTCCTTTTCGGCATCATCGCCATAATTTCGTTTTCAATCTCACCGCTCAGTTTAAAAACCCCGATCAACGCCCGATGCGCGCCGGTCAGGTGCAAACAC
>JAYRNY010000745.1:0-2475 GCA_041911975.1 bacterium
GAGGGCTTCGCTCCCGAGTGCGCGATTGTCACTCACGGTGGCGGCAAAAAGCTGGAAGAGCCGCTCATCGTGCGCCCGACATCAGAAACCATCATCAATTACATGTTCGCTCAATGGGTCCAATCCTGGCGTGACCTGCCGCTCTTGATCAATCAATGGGCCAACGTTGTCCGCTGGGAAATGCGCACGCGTCTTTTCCTGCGCACGATGGAATTCCTCTGGCAGGAAGGGCACACGGCGCACGCTACATCGGACGAAGCGCAGGAAGAAGCCAAAAAGATGCTGGAGGTTTATCGCACGCTGGCTGAAGACTGGCTAGCATTGCCTGTTTTGACCGGTGAAAAAACAGAGCGAGAGCGTTTTGCCGGTGCTGTTCAAACCTACTGCATCGAAGCTCTCATGCGTGATGGAAAGGCTCTGCAAGCCGGAACATCGCACTTCCTCGGGCAAAACTTCGCCAAAGCGTTCGAGATTCAATTCCAAAACCAGGATGGACAATTGGAACACGCCTGGCAGACCAGCTGGGGTGTGTCTACTCGTCTTGTAGGTGCGCTCGTGCTCGGACATGGCGACGACAAAGGTTTGATACTTCCGCCCAAAATCGCACCCATTCAAGTAGTTATCGTTCCTATCTACAAGCAAGATACGGAGAAAGTTACTGTTATCGAAACTTGCAAGAAGATTGAAAAAGCCCTTATTGATGCCGGTGTCCGCGTAAAACTGGACGACAGGGACAATCACACGCCCGGTTTCAAATTCAACCACTGGGAGCAAAAGGGTGTTCCTGTGCGCATCAATATTGGTCCGAAGGACTGTGAGAAGAATGTTGTCGAAATCGCTCGCCGCGTCGATGGGGTTAAAACCCGCGATGTGAGCCAGGAAGGTATTGGTGATTACATCAATAAGCTGCTCGTCGACGTTCAACAAGCTATCTATGACCGCGCCCTCGCCTTCAGAAAAGAGAACACGACGGAAGTTGCCACTTACGACGAATTCAAGAAACTCGTCGATAGGAAGGGCGGTTTCTTCGAAGTCTATTTCGCAGGATCGGGCGAAGACGAAGGCAAGATCAAGGAAGAAACTAAAGCAACTGTGCGTTGCATTCCTTTCAATCAAGATCATGCCGAAGGCAAGTGCTTCTACACCGGCAAGGCGACCAAGCAAAAGGCGATTTTTGCCAAGGCCTACTAATTCCAGGCTAACGGCAATTTGAAAGCCTCTGAGAGCCTTCTGGGCGGGTTGTGCGCCTGGCCGGCTTTTAGGTCATGTGTCTTTGATTCTCAAGCATCAACATCAGTCTGAAAACTTTGCGTTATTCGGGCTGGTGTTGAGCCTGAAAGGCCAACCATACGGGCTTTGTGGATCTGCGCTAGTCGTGCCTGTTGGCAACCTGGATGTGTGGAAGTCTTATTGGCAGGTGTTTCGGTGCTTTGCCAGCAGTCTGAAACTCACGTGTTTTTCAGACTGATGGTGATGATGTGAATCGGAAGCGTCTTTTGGTGCAGTTTGCGCCTGTTTTGCGAAAGCCGCGCTATCGACTAACGCGAAAGCGGCGACAATGCTTTTTTTGAACGAGCGCTTGGCGACCGTCTGTGTGCCTGATCTTTCAACGATCGCGGTTTATGAAATACGTCACCTATTAGTAATTTTGAATTCAAATGAACTAATAGCATGTTGTACAAAAACGACAGGAATCCTAAGTTCTAACTAGTTATCATTTCGTCCTGCCCCATAGAATTCTCGAAAACAAGCCACTCGTGCATTTTTCACTCTCTGTCTTTGACCTCAATAGAGGCTGGCTAAAACACAAGTTTCTTGTTCTTAGAACTTGATAGCATTGGGGCGGACTTTCTGCGTTTTTTGCAAAATATGCGAATGCAGGAAGTTTCCGAGATGCGAGTTCCAAAAGAATTCGATAAGTAAGTCCCCAGGAGAAATCCACAAGATAACTCCGAAAGGAATTCCGTTACAGGAAGGTATCCCATGAAGTCTCTAGCTGAATTTGCGCTCGATGTGGGCAAGCACGAAGGTGCAACCTACGTCGATGTGCGCATCATCGATCAGAAGTACCAGCACATTCAGACCAAAGACCTGACTGTTGCTGAGTTCAATCAGGGCACGTCTTCCGGCCTCGGTGTACGCGTCATTGCCGGCGGTGGCTGGGGGTTCGCCTCCACGCAAAAGCTGACCAAGAGCGCAGTGACAAAAGCCGTGAAGGAAGCCGTCAAAGTCGCGCGCGCTTCCGCCACGTGTCTTGCCGAGCCCGTCAAACTGGCTCCCGAGCCCGCTTACGTCGCTGAATGGGTGTCGCCGCATCTGGTGGACCCGTTCACCGTCTCGACCGAAGAGAAGCTCCAGCTGCTCTTCGACTGCGCCAAGATCATGCTCGCCGTCAAGGGTGTGACTCTGGCCGGTGGCTCTCTCTCTTTCATCCACGAGGTGAAGTACTTCGCTTCGTCGGAAGGCAGCCGCATC
>JAYRNY010000746.1:0-5219 GCA_041911975.1 bacterium
AATATGGAGTCTTATCCCAACGGCAAATTCATTCCTGTAGATGAAGTTGTGGAGCTCGATTGCGACATCCTTATCCTTTGTGCAGTTGCCAATCAAGTGCACGCCGGTAATGTCGACAAAATCAAAGCGAAAGTTGTAGTGGAAGGCGCAAATGCTCCCACCACCCCGGAAGCCGATGAAGTGCTGGCCAAGCGCGGCGTGCATGTTCTGCCCGATATTCTCTCCAATTCAGCCGCTGTCACGGTCGGCTATTTCGAGTGGGTGCAGGGCTTGATGGGACTTTTCTGGAACGAAGGCGAGGTCTACGATCGTCTCGACATTCTGGTGAACGCTGCCTGCGATCGGGTGTTCGCGACGGCCAAAGAGCATAAGCTGTCTTTGCGAGATGCGGCAATGCGTTTGGCGCTCTCACGCGTAATTGAGGCGCGCCGGTTGAGGGGCCTGTATCCCTAGAATAAACGAGATCGTTTTTAGCAGATTTTGAAATTGACGAAAACAACCACGACAGTGCAGCCCTTCCGAAGCTTTGCACAGCTGGTTTTTTTTTGTTTCATTCTCAGTGCGCTTATTGTGTACGAGCTCAGAGATGCGCTATCCAGCTATTTCACGTCGGATGATCTGACTCACATAAGTTATGCTTTTCGAGTTCACAATCAGCCTAGCCTGATCTGGTCTGTCTTTTCTACAGTTTGGACTCAGGATAACTCTTCCGAATCTTTCTATCGTCCGATCACAGAGCTGAGCTTTATTCTCGACTATCAACTCTCTCGGGCTCAGCCATTTGGATATCACATCTCAAACTTTATTTATTCGGCAATTGCAGGTATTGCCATATTCCTTTTCGTAGAAAGAATGTGCCAGAAATTCAGCCTTGAAAAGGCTCGCCTGATAAGCATCTGCTCGGCAATCTCATTTGTTGTCAGTCCATTGCATGGTGAGGTAACAAGCTGGATTATCGGCAGAGTTGATGGCATTTCGACAATGTTTTACCTGATTTCTCTAGCATTATTTGTCAGAATTCCCAGCGAAAAGAAAGTGTATGAGGATTGGCTGGGTTGTCTTTCTCTTATCGCCTTTGCGCTGGGTTTTCTCTCAAAGGAAATGGCAGCCACACTGCCGATTGCCATCTGGTTCTTTCAGTTCTATTCACTTGAGAATGCGAATTTGCAACAACGCCTCAAGAGAGCTACGGTAATTGCGTTGCCGTATCTACTTGTTTTAGCGGCCTTGCTGCTTGTTCGTTCGGGGGTGACCGGCAGCCTATTGGGCGGTTATTCGGGAGCGGCCAGCCAGGCAATAGGATCATCGATTTCAGAAACTATTGCCAAACTTGTGAATCTGTGGAAAGTCGCGTTTCCATTTAACGAAGAATTGATGCCGAAGGGCGGAGCGATCGAAGGGTTGTTCCGCCTTTATTTCTTCTTCTTGGGCCTTCTCCTGCTAATGCGTTCCAGATTCGACACTCTTTTAGGCGCGCATTTGCGCTGCCTGGGTTTCCTTGCCAGCTGGTTTGTTTTGCAATTGGCACCTCTTTATCAAGTGTTTATGCTGAATCCGTCGCTGGCCGGAAATCGGCTGTTCTATTTAAGTACAGCTGTTATCTCGATCATTCTTTCAATTCTGATTGTGCCTCAAAACTTCCGACTCAAAGGTATCTTTGCTCAAGCCGCGAGCTTTTATGCTGCTTTTGTTTTTTGCTTATTGGTCGCCTTGAGTGTCGTTGTTGGAAAGAAGAACAATGAATGTTGGCTTTTGGCCGGCGAGCGAACAGTGGAGATAAAAAATCAAATTCAGTCTTTGGTCCAATCTTTGCCGGCAGGAAAGAAGCTTTTGATTGCATATATTCCGCACCAGATTGCCGGCGGCCATATGTTTTACAGTTATTACTTGCTTAGAGCGCTACTCAGTCCCCCCCTGAGTCTTCCTCAGATTGCCGAAAGAGTTGTAGTCTTGGAACCACGACTATTCACCGCCCACGCATTCCTTCCATCTGGCATCCTCAGGCAAAAACTGTCCTCTCCAGCGCGATACACAGTTGCGTATTGGGATGAACGGCAGCGCAGGCTGGTCAACTTTGTGCTGGACTCAGGGCCTGGCGCAAAGATGTTTGCCAGAGATCTTGATTTAGTGCCGAGCGTTGCAACCGGAGAGCTTAAGCTTACAGCTAAGGAACCGATTAATACGAAAGAAGTACGCTGGGTTGATCTGGATATCGAGGTACTAAAGTGTTCTACGGCAAAAAAGCGAAAGTCTCTCCTACTTAAATTTGAAGACAGGGCAAAGTTGCTCATGCACACGGCGTCACATGTATCCGGTGATTACGATCCCTCTTTGGCTCGCCAGACGGTGAAATTTCCAGTTGATGAAAATCCCTCGTGGCTGTTTATGCGACAGGCCAATTCGTTCAGCATATACTTGGGCGCCAAGCCAGAAATAAGGATTTGTAGGGCACGTTTGGATGACGGCGCTACAACGATCCCTTCATTTTTTGTTCGACCGGAAACATTGCGCGAATGTGCTGACGGCGTTTATCGCGCTGAGAATTATCCTTTGAAGGTGAACTTTGATGTCACCAGGATTCCTGGTGCTGCAGGATGTATTTGCGAAATTTCCCGCCCATATATGATGTTTCAATTAGAAAATCTTAGATACCGGGACAGTGACTTGAGTGCGCAGTCCATGAAGAGGTGGACAACTCTGGGTACTAGCGGCGAAATAGAATTGCAGCGAGAGTTCTTCCCGTCGAAGACCTGTTGTCAGGTTCGTATATTCGCCATAAAGGCGGATGGAAGAATTGTGGGTACATGCAGCGACCCAGTTTATATAGGTATTGATGATAGACCCAAAGGACAGGAACTGTAATGCCAGTTGGTAGCAGCAGGCATCTATCCGAGCAATCGACACTGGTTGCTGGGGAGAAACCGGCATCGCTTGTTTTTCTCCTCAGCCGCTGTCTATTTTCCGGCCAGAAAATAGACAGCCCTGTCAGTGTGATCTGACAAGGCTAAACATACAAGGGGCGCATGAAATGTGCCCCGCCAGAACCTTGACGGAATCGTTAGGTTTAGCGCATGTACGCGCCAGGGGGGGCCTGCTCTATGGGCGGCAGTACGGCTACAAGCAAATCTCCGTCAGGCGAGCACGATAATTTTGAGCGCTGCGGAAATCCGGGAAACTGGATATTCTGTGGATTGGAAATCAGTGCTTGCTCAATGGCGCTTTTGATGCTGGCAAGTTGCTGCGCGTCTTCGGTTTGCGAAGTGCTTTTCGGTTTGCCAATCGCTTCGAGAATGAAGTCGAGGGAGCGTCGCGCTGCCATGTTTCGCCCTTCGTCGTAGGCGTCGCCCATGCGTATGGCCATTGACTGGCCGACTATCTTGCCGCCGGCAACAGTCACAGTAATACCGGTGGCGAAGCCCGGACAGCGAGTTTCTTCCTCGGGAGTAAGTGGATACGCATAGCGATAATTGGTTTGCGTGCCGCGCGCTTCCTGGCTGCGGAATTTATATCTTGCCGCTATTCGGGCTCGATATGACGCGATTGGTTCCCCGATTTTTGCCAGGCAGGGCATCTGACCGGCCAGCGTAATGGCGATTGCAAGAAATACAGGTGCTTTCATTTTGTCTTTTGCTGTAGTGCCTGAGATTCGGCGTGCGGCAATTTGGATTCGGATTTAGATTCCGGCCGGTTCCAGCCGAAGAGCTTCATGGACCTCTAGTTTGGAGACATAGCTGTCGATGTCATTCTCCTTCAAGATACCCTGTTCGGTGACAACTCCGCTAATGTGCGTAAACGGTATCAGTTCGAAGTGCCGGTTGAGCACCCGAACGCCCTTGGGAAAATCGCTCCAAACCTCTTCAGAGGGGCGCTCGTGGCGCTCGAATTCGAAAAGCCGCTCATCGGTGACAAACTTTTCGGTGCCGGTCAGAGCGTATAGAGGAATGCCCAGCTCCTTGCAGGCGATAGCTAATAGCCAGGAGCCGACTTTGTTGACGACGCCCGGACGGCCGACGCAGTCGACGCCCATGAAGGCCGCCGCGCAGGTGGGCAAGAGCAATCCCATGGCATTGTCGAATGTATGCATTACTTCGATGCCACCTTTTGCCAGACTGGCCGCCAGCTTGTTGCCCTCGAATGCGGGTCGGGCTTCCGTGCAGGCGACTCGGAAAAAACGCCCTTTGGCGCGCGCATTGAGCAGGCAGCTCACGACTGTCGAACTGAACGAGTAGGCGAAAACCACCTCGCCGGGCGGAATCAGGTCGAAGACTTTGTCGGCAATGACATTGGCCGATTCGCAAAGGCGTGTCTCGAAATTTGTCAGAGCTTCATTGCAGCGCGCTTTAATTTCAGCTGTCGATTCGGCGGAGCGGACGGAAAGCAAAACAGAGTTGCCCAGGTGGAAAACAGGCGCCATGGCCGGTTGGGCGTCGATGAGCGCCAGCGTAGTGTCTGTGAGCAGCTTCTTGAGCTTGACCGGGTCTTGCTCGTCCTGCATGACTGTCTGGTAAATCGTGATGGCTCGAAGGGCGACCTCAGCGGCTCCTGACAACAGGTCGTCCCTGACCGGCTGGACCAACTGGTTAATCTGCGTGGAATTATCCATGCTCACTCCCTCTGCACATGACTGCCCCATACGGGATCTGATTTCAGTCTATAAGCTTTTCAACCATAACTAATTAAAGCGCCGGGTTTTAAAGACAGAGCACGAAATACTTAGTGTCGGGCAGGCGCATACTGCTCCTGGCGCAGGCAGGCGGATGCGCCCGCTCTAGAGCCTGGCTAGGGGAGTGTCAGCGACAGATCCCTGGCGGCGTCATTGTGTTTGCCCAGGTAGAGCGTTTTCTCCTCGTCTTGCAGATGGCTCCATGGCAGAATCTCGTCTCTGGGGATGTCGCGGAAAATGTAGAAGTCTCTGACGTCAGGCATGGCGGTGCCGTTTTTTGCTTCTTCTTTGATGGCCTTTTTCCAGGCACCCAGATTGCCTGAATTTTCCTCAACAGCTTTCAGTATTGGATGCAGACGCCGGTCTCCCCGCGAGAGGAGGGCCTGGATATCGCTCCAATTGTGGCTTTCGGGTCTGACATCGATGCCGATTTTAGAAAGATTCTTGCGCACATATTCGAGCTTCTTGCCGCAATTCTTATCCCTGCCGTTCCACTGAAATGGTGTCTGCGCCTTGGGTACAAACGAACTTATGCCGAGGACGAAACGCAGGCGCT
>JAYRNY010000747.1:0-3359 GCA_041911975.1 bacterium
GGTTCTATGCCGTCAGTAGGGACGTTCTTAAGTTCATCAAACGCCTGAATTATCTTGTTGAGCTGCTCGGCAAACAATTCCTTTTCTTCCGGCGACAGCTCCAGCCGCGCCAGCTTTGCCACATGTTCAACGTCTTTCAGGGTGATCATTCAAAATGTCCGTTTCTATAAAGTCTGTAGGGGCGACGCATGGCGTCGCCCTTCCAAAAATCCACCTGCCAAGTTATCACAAATGCCGTCCCAGCTAAATGGGTGCATGAACAATCAGAATATTGAATCGCAATCAAAACCGCTTGAAATGCCCTCTCAATTTTCAACCGATATCGGTTGGCATTTCGGAAACGGCTGAAACGTCCGCGAGTTTACCTTGCGTCTGCCTTTCGACATTAGAGACAGGTAACAAATGATGTTGAGAGGGCTCAATTTTGTTTTTACTCAAAGAGCCGCGCTGATTGGCAGTCCAAAAGCCCGGCCGGCCAAGCCAATGGGCTAAAACCAAGCGCGGGCGCTAGATTTCTGCTAAATTCAGTGAATCTATATAGGTAGAAATCGAGAAGTACATGCTGGTCGAAATTGGGTTCATCTTAGCCGGATTAATCATAGTAGTTCTGGCAGCTGAGCTCTTTACAAATGGAATCGAATGGTTGGGCCAACGGCTTCAACTCAGTGAAGGCGTCGTGGGCAGCGTCCTGGCCGCAGTCGGAACTGCTCTGCCGGAAACGTTGATTCCGTTTGTGGCAATCATGTTTTTCGGAGCGAAGAACGGTGAATCGGTTGGCATCGGTGCTATAGCTGGTGCACCTTTCATGCTCAGCACCCTTACACTGGGGCTTTGTGGGCTGACTGTGTTGCTTTGCTCAAAAGGTGGCTCAAGACCACGCGAGTTGCAGCTGAATCAAGTTGTGATTGCTCGCGACCTTCGTTATTTCACTTGCGCGTACACACTGGCGATGTTGGCGGTTCTCGCGTCACCGTATGTGTATGTTCGGTACGTGGTTGCAACCGTGCTCTTCCTTATTTATCCAATCTACGTCTGGAAGTGCTTTCAGCACGAGGGCGAGATTGGCGAAGCGCCTGAGCATCTTTTCCTCGACAGGCTTTTCAAATGCGGCTCAGATAAGCTGCGCTTGATCATCCCGCAGATCTTCTTGGGTCTTGCTGGTATTATCGGCGGTGCATTTTTGTTCGTCGATCACGTAGATGATCTTGCTTGTTACCTGGGATTGCCGACAATCGTGCTTTCGCTAATCATTACGCCAGTTGCCACAGAATTGCCGGAGAAGATCAATAGCGTGCTCTGGGCTAGACAGGGCAAAGATACCTTGGCTCTGGGGAACATCACAGGCGCACTTGTGTTTCAGTCTTGTATTCCGGTTGCATTCGGCGTTGGGTTCACAAAGTGGAACCTTGACCCAGGCACAGTTTTGACAGGCATAGTAGCAGTAATTTCTGGGACTATTTTTATGCTTCTGCTGAAGAGCAATAAGTTGAAAGCCGTGCATCTAACCTGTGGAATGGTGGCTTATGCTATAGCAATCGGCTCATTCATTTTGCTCGACTATCTGGACGGTGGCCTTGAGTATTTGAAGCCGGGGCAAACGGCGCCGGCGGCACACCGGGGTTCCAGTGAAGCTGTTCCGCATGAGCACCACGGTGCTCCGGCGCAAGTTGCACCGGCGCCTGCCGAAAAGGCACCGGCTGAAAACGCGCCCGCTGACGAAGTGCATGCATCGGAGCCTGCTCAGCAAAAGGAAGCGACTCAATAAGAGGTTTGCCTCTAGTGCATTGTAGCGGCGCATCGTATGCGCCCAAGAAATTTACGAAGGCGCATACAATGCGCCACTTCCGCTTCGCTTTCTTGCGCTCCGCTTACTATGCTGGTTCTTCATGCGGAGCGATGGTCGAGGCCTGTATATTTTCTTCCGGTGCGCCTACAGGTTTGTGCGGTGCAGAATCGAGCGGCGGATAGAGGAAGTCGACGACCAGTTTAATGCAGGCGGCTACAGGGATGGCAATCAACATACCGAGTGCACCGGCGGTTACTTCGCCGCACAACACGGCAAATATGACCACGAGCGGGTGAAGTTCTACGGCATGCCCGATGATCCTCGGAATAATGACATAGTCTTCAGTCCAGCGTGCCAGCGTGTAGCAAATAATGATTCCCAACGCCACGTCCATGCCGTGCTGAGCGACACCGACTATAGTGGCTGTGCCCGTGGCGATAATTGGTCCGAGCACTGGAATGATTTCCAGAAAGCCGCTGGCAATAGCAATAATCAGCGCATACTTCAGTTTGAAAATGAAGTGCAGGAAAATCCAGGCGACCGTGGACATGATGGTAATGAGCAAAATTTGTCCGCGCACATATTTGCTCAACATAACGTTGGTCTGTTGGGTGATGTTTGTCACGAACTGGCGCTGATCTTCAGGAATGAAGCGCAGGAAGAATTGTCCGACTCGATGGCTGTCGATGATGAAGTAGATGGACGACACCACGCAGACAAGCATGCCCAGCATACTCTTCGAGAAAATGCCGGTGATGTGCATCAACTCTTCCGGTTTTCCAAAAGTATCTTCCAGGTTGTGCACCATCTGATCGGCGGCTCCGGCAGGGAATTGCCATCCGAAGGATTGCGATGCCGATGTGACGACGTTGTTGACCAGCTCCTGGCGCTGAGTCCAGAGGTTGGTCAACTGATCGACAACTAGCGGTCCGAAGAACCAGCCCAGGGCAAAGAGGATTCCTCCGATGCCCACATAGATTGCCAGCACGGCAGCCGCCATCGGTATATTCGCCTCTTTGTGCACATAGCGCACAAGCGGCAAAATCAGATAAGCGAATATGCCACCGACTACAAACGGCGGGAAGATTTCCCTAACATGATAGAGAAACCAGATGAGCAGACAAAGTGCGACCCACTTGAGCATAAATGCCTTTCGCGAAAGAAAGCGGAATCTACTAGTTAACGAGCTGCGACCGGTTGCTTTTCCAGTTTTGAGAAATCATGGATGCCGCCGCGCACCAGTTTGCGGAGCAGCCACGAAGCGCGGAAGCGTTCGCCGAGATCCTTGTGATAGCTGTCCAACTCGTTCAAGCACCAGTCGAGACCTTTCTCTTCTGCGATGGTGAGCAGACCGCGGGTCAGTCCGCAGCCGAATTCCATGGCTACATCGACATCGGAATGGTCGACTACATGCTCTTGCAGAGCATATACGGCTTCGTTGAACATGGGCAGAAGCACGCGGTAGGCTTCGAATTTCTTCTGTGCTTTGGCGTCCGTATTTGCTTCTTTCTTCGCGGCTTCGATCAGCTTTTGCAATTCAGGATTGACCTTTTTGGGCTCACCTTTCTTGGGA
>JAYRNY010000748.1:0-4948 GCA_041911975.1 bacterium
ACTGGCGAAGCAGAGAAGAAGGCGGTTATGGATCTGCCGCAAGTGATCGACGCAATGAAAGTCATCAAGGCCAAGCCGCTCGGAGACGAAGTCGTTATCTGCTATGTAGAAGGTCAGCCTATCACGATGGCCACATACCGCAGGCAGTTGAAAACCAATTTGCAAAAGTTTCAAGACACCATGGCGATGGATCCAGGCATCGTAAGACCATATCTGGCAGAAGCACACCGGCGCGGACTGACTCTGACAACTGAAGAGAAAACCAAACTTCTGGAAGCAGCAAAGATAGCCCGCGGCAACACTCCTGATAAATTCAAGGAGTTTCTCAAGAGCGGCAATATGTCGGAAGCCGACTTCGACAAATTGATCTTGCAAGAGGCCCTCGCCAATAAAATGTTCCGCACGCTGCAAGAAGAAGGGCTCTTGGACTCGCTTGTCGATCATGAATTGTTCTTGGCTGAGGCCCGCGCCCTTGGTTTTTCCACGAGAGCCTTCAACAACTATATGGAATTCAAAGACACTCCGGACTATCAAAGAGCGCTTAAACAGTCCGGTCTGACGCCCGATCTATACAGGGACGACCTGGTGAACAATTTCATGGCGATAATGGTTCAAGACAAGATCGTCAAAGAAGCGCCTGTAACAGATGAAGGAGCCAAGAAGTTCTTTGATACCCACAAAGACAAACTAGTGCACGGCGACCGCATTCGCATGAGCCAGATCATAATCGCCGCTCCGGAAGATAACGTAGGAAACATCGAGGGCATCAAGAGCCAGATCGTCCGGCTCAAGCCCAATATCAGCCCCGGCGATCTGGAAGCGGCCATGAAAGCCCGCAAAGAGGAGCTGGCCAAGAAAGCGGAAAGCATTCTCAAGCGAGCACAGCAGGGTGAAGACTTCAAACTGCTGGCCAACGAAAACACAGATGACGTTCAAGCTCGCGCGAAAAAGACCGGCGGAGACGCAGGTATGGTGGAAGTCAGCATGCTCAACCCGCAAATAAAAGAAGTAATTGGCAACTTGAAAGCTGGTGAAGTCGCCCCGAAAGTGATTCCCATTGAGATCGGCTACGTAATAATGAAAGTGACAGATCGCCAGCCGGCCGGTCCGTTTACTTACGCAGAGGTAAAGGACTTTATTAAGCAGCAGCTTCAAGAACCGAATGCAAAAGCGGCACTGGAGCGTTGGGTCAATGCAAGAAGAAAGACAGCCAAGATAGAACTTTCTCAAGCCATGCGCTCAGAGCTGAAGGACAGCAGGTTTAAGCCGACCAGCGCAGCCGGACCGTAAATAAACTAGTGCTGTTTTTGCCTGACAATGACACCGGGTTCGGTATCAAAAATGCGGTCCGTCAGGCACAGCGGCGATTGCCCAGGCAAGTTTTTACCGAATTTCAAGCGAGATTATCTTGTAAGATCTGATGAAGTCGCTTTTTAGCTCTTGGAAATCTGGCAAGGAATTTGGGTTAGATGGTCAACGAGAATTGGGAGAATCTGAAACGGCAAGGCCAAAAGGCTTTCAAGGCACAGGACTTTGAAGAGTGCTTGAAATGCTGGACTTCCGCCCTGGAAGAGGCCATGAAGTCCGGACCGGAAAACCTGAGAATCGCGACCAGCTGCGTCGACCTCGCCCAACTTTATATCCACACAAACAGGCACGAAGAAGCCGAATCGCTGCTCACAAGGGCGCTCGGTATTCGGGAAGCTCAGCAGGGTAAAGACCACCTGCATGTGGCTGAGTGCTTGTCTTTGCTTGCCCGCACCCACCTGGCTCAAGGCAAGGTGGACAACGCCGAAGAGCTTCTCAAGCGCACTCTCGAGATCCGCGAAAAGGCGCTGGGACCGGACCACCCCAAGGCAGGCGAAAGCCGCCGCGCCCTGGGCAACTATTACTCCCTGATCGGTCGTTTCCAAGAAGCCGAGCCGATTCTCAGACAATCACTCACCTTGAAAGAGAGCCCGCTTGCTCCTGACAATCTGGAAGTTGCGGACAGCTTGAAGACTTTTGCCCGGGTATTGAGAAAGCTTGGTGAGTACGACGAAGCCACCCAGTACTACGAAAGAGCTCTGCAAATCAAAGAGAAGGTTCTCGGCTCCGACCACCTGGACGTTGCCGAGGGTCTGCGCAGCCTGGCCAACAACTATTCATACATGGGCGACTACGAGCGCGCCGAGCCATTGCACAGACGCTCTTTGGAGATCTTCGAGAAAAATCTCGGCTCCGACCACCCGGAAGTAGCAACAGGACTGCACAATCTCGCCGTCCTTTATCACCGCACCAACAAGTTCTCGCAAGCAGAGCCGCTCTTCATCCGTGCACTGCAGCTCTTCTCATCGGTTCTAGGAACCGAACACCCTGAAGTAGCGACGACTCTCGTTTCCATGTCACTTTTCTACGAGTCCAAAGGACGCATGGAAAAGGCAGAGTCACTGTCTCGTCAGGCGCTGGGCATCTACGAGAAGAACTTCGGCGCCGACCACGTCAATGTAGGAATGAGCCTGCGCAACCTGGCCAACATTTGCAAAACCCAGGGACGCATGAGCGAAGCCGAAGACCTGCAAGCCCGCGCCGACCAAATCCTGGGCGCCGCTAGACACTAGCAAGATATCGACGGACGAGCGAAGGAAGCCCGCGAAAGGGGAGGCGAAGCCGAGCCTGGAGCATGTGCGCAAAACACGTCCGGAGCGAGTTTGGGATGCGCGCGGAGACGACGCGCAGCGGAGTCCAGAGCGCTTACAAAGTTATTGAACGAATGGATTCTCGCGTTTTTCCGACCAGATGTCGGTGTTTGGACCGTGTCCCGGGATGACTTTAGTTGAGTCATCGAGAACGAAAAGGCGCTGAGAAATCGATTTGATAATCTCGTCGAAAGAGCCGCCCCAGAGGTCTGTTCTGCCGATTGAGCGTTGAAACAGAGTGTCGCCGGATAGCAGCGTGCTCTCTTTGTCCTGGACGGAGAAACAGAGGCTGCCGGGTGTATGACCGGGAGTGTGAATGACCTTTGCCATCAAGTTTCCAACTTTGACCTCTTCTTCGTCCTGAAGGTAATGGTCTACGGGCAACGTATCTGTGGCTTTGAATCCGAACAATCCGCACTGTTTTTGCAGATTGTCGTACAACCACTGATCGCCTTCGTGCAAGCAAATCTTGGCGCCCGTTTTCTCTTTCATCTCTCGCGATCCTAAAATGTGATCGAAGTGAGCATGAGTATGCAGCAAGTATTTGACGGTCAACCCCTGCTTGTTCAACTTATCAATGATCTTTTGAACGTCGCCGCCCGGATCGACAACAATCGCTTCCTTCGTCTCAGGGCAAGCGATTATCGAGCAGTTGCACTGCAAGGGACCGGCTGGAAATGTTTCAAGTATCATCTTGTCCTTTTTATTAGGATTCTACTCGAACAATTCGCTGACTGACGAATCGTCGTGGATACGGGCAATAGCCTCGCCGAGCAGTTTCGCTACGCTGACTTGAATGATTTTCTTGGAGATCTTGGAGGGATCGTGCGGAATAGAGTTAGTGACGATCAGCTTTTCGATGCATGAATCTTCCAGGCGCTTGTTAGCCGGTCCGGAAAGAACAGCGTGAGTAGAGCAAGCGATGATCGACTTGGCGCCTTCGCGTCTCAGCAGCTCAGCACCTTTGACGAGCGTGCCGGCGGTGTCTACCATGTCGTCAACCATAATAGCGACTTTGCCTTTGACGTCGCCAACGAGGCTGAGGGACTCAGCTTCATTGTGCTTGGTGCGTCGTTTGTCGATGATAGCCAGTGGTGAATCGTTCAACTTCTTCGCAAATGCGCGTGCTCTTGCCACGCCGCCGACGTCGGGACTAACGAGAACAACATCTTTCAGATTGAGCGAGTTCATGTAATCGATGAGGACCGGGCTGCCATAGAGGTGGTCAACCAGGATGTTGAAGAAACCCATAATCTGAGGAGCATGCAGATCGAGCGCGACCACGCGGTCAGCGCCTGCAGTAGTGAGAAGATCGGCAACCAGCTTGGCGGTAATGGCTTCACGGCCGGCTGCTTTTCTGTCCTGTCTGGCGTAGCCGAAATACGGCATAACAACTGTGATTCTGCCTGCAGATGCACGCTTCAGAGCATCGAGCATGATCAGCAATTCCATCAAGTTTTCATTCACCGGCGAACATGTGGACTGCACAACGAAGCAATCTACGCCGCGCACGCTCTCCTGGAGCTGCACGTAAATCTCGCCATCTGAAAACGGTTGAATCTTTACGGGTGAAACGCTGAGTTCCAGATATTCAGCTACTTCTCTGGCCAGCTCAGGATTGGCTGTACCCGACAGAATCTTCAGGTCGAAGTGTCCACTTGTTTCCTGCGCTCTGCTCACTCCCACCGAAAGACTGGCTCTATTTCGTATTTGAGCAACCAAGAGTGACCCCTCCAGCCGGACCGTACCATCCAAAAGTCTCTCTAATTTTAAAGAAGAAAAGGGGAATAGGAAAGGCGATAAGTAAATGTTTACCCACTATACAAACGGCAATTCGCCGCTCCTGCTGCGGGTTATAGCCCCTTCTAGCATGCACTTAATATGGAGATATGTAAGGCCGCCCTGCAAAAAGGCAGCATAAGGCTCCCTCAGTGGACCGTCAGCAGACAGCTCAATGGTGGATCCTTCGACAAATGTGCCCCCGGCCATGACCACCTCGTCCTCATAGCCGGGCATCCCGGCCGGCTCAGGCGCCACGTGCGCATTGACCGGCGAAAAGTACTGGATAGCGCGGCAGAAGTTTACCAGCTTATGCCGGTCGCCAAACTTGATTGCCTGAATGATGTCGAAGCGCCTGTCTGTGGGAGCCGGTTTCACCTCAAGCCCCAGATCGCTGAAAACAATAGCCGACAACATTGCGCCTTTCACCGCCGAGGCAACCACAGATGGGGCGAGAAACAGACCCTGGAAAAGCAGCCTGTTTTGATTGA
>JAYRNY010000749.1:0-3762 GCA_041911975.1 bacterium
AATTCGATTCTGCTGTTCTGCAACCTCGCGTATCTCCTCTGACCGGCAAGACTCCGCAAGACCTGGTCGCCGCTCTCAAGCCACAAGACAAGGCAGTGCCTGCCCGCACGCAGAATGGCGATCTGCAAATTGGAACAGTTGGAATAGATCGCAAGAACGCAGCATCAATAGTACGAACCGGATATGAAGCGCTGACCACACCGTATCCTATCGACCGCGGCACACGCATGGGCACAGCACATGTAATCAGCGGCGATGTAAAACTTTTTACCGGCAAGCTCAATGCCAATGGCGACACGGTCCCAGCCGAAAAGAAAGGCGCAACACCGTCGCAGATTGCCGCATTGCTCAACAACGTGAAAGACGGCAAAGGCGATATCTCGCGCTCGCCTTCCTTCGAGCGGCTCATGTCCGGCACGGTCAAGAGCACTCAAGACCGCTATGTCGGTGGCGAGTTCTTGCTCGCCAGCATGATCATCGCTGCCGGTGCGGCTCGCAGAATGCCGGAGCAGCGCTCAGAACAAAGACCGGATCAAAGGCTGGATCAAAAACCGGATCAAAAAAATGTGCAAGCAACAGTTCATGGCACGGCCGATATAGCTCAAACAAAACTCGGCGAAAAGAGCGTTTCCACCACATCAGCGGGTCAAGAAATTGCCGCCAATTCCAACAAATCCGTCAAAGTGTCTCCGTTCCAACAAATGGTGGACAACATCGCGAAAGGCTTTACGGCGGGCAAAACAAGCGAACAACTCCAACAACTCGAAGCCACCAGACGCGCCAATTCCAACCAGGGTCAAAGCGATTCCGTCCGCTACATCACCGGCGTGGAACTGGCGATATTGCTGGCTGCAGGCGGCGTCACCAGACTGCGCAGCGAGAAGCCGGAAGCACAAAGCGCATCACAAACGCAAGTCAAAGAAGACGCTGCGGCCGCAACAATCAAAGTCGTTTCGTCCAGCGGCATCAATTTCAACAACGGCAAACAGCCGCTCAACGCCGGCGCCGATACGCATGTCTCCACGCAAATCGTCGCCAACATGTCCGGTCGGCGCTCCGATATCCCAGCGGCTTTCGTTCCCGCAAACCAGACAACCCGCCCGGTCGCCGTGCCTGCCACGTCCACGAAAGATGGCAAACAGGTCGCACAACCCACGCCTGACCTCGTCAGTCGCGGCGAACGCTGCATCCCTGGAGCAGACGTTGCCATCGCCGCAATGCTCATGCTGGGCGGCGTGACCAGACGCCGCACCGAAGAGCGCTTCCCAGCCAACCCTAACGAACTGGCAGAAAAAGTCGATCGCCCGTTCCGTCTCGACCGCCGCCTTGGCGAGATCGTCCAGCAAGCTAAGTCATTCGTCGCCCGCGAGCCCATGCCGATCGCCGGCGTGCGTGCAACAGCAGCCAACATAGTCGTTTCGGGCGATGTTCAAGTACCGCCGCAATACAAGCAAGGCGCTCAAGAAACAAAAGCAGAGATCGTAAATGCCCGCAGCGAGCATCAGCCTGCCACCACAAGGATTTACGACAACAATGTGACCGGTCAAAAACGAGAGCCAGACATCACCGAAACCATCACAGCGCCGACCGGCTGGGTTCACGAGACAGTACTCAACAAAGAAATAGCCGAAGAAGCTGCCGAAGAAAAACTCAAGAAGGTCGAAAAAGTAGAAAGAGTTCAGCAAGAAGGTGCAGGCTCCGGCTCTTCCACAATTCTCTACAGACCGATCTGGATCATCGCTCCCGGCGAAACATTCGTTTCCATCGCCGAAGATCACTATTGTGACGGCGCACTGGCCTGGCTCATCGCCGATCTCAACACAGGCAAATTCACCGACAGCTTCATCGACGGCAAACGCGTCATCGAAATTCAAAGCCGCCAGCGCATCGAGTTGCCGGTCGCCAGCGACATCGAGGAATTCCGCCGCAATCGCAAGCGCCATCAAGATGCGGAAAACATCATCACCATCGTCACAGCCAGCCAGCTCGACATCGAGCTCAAGCAAGCATCCTTCAAGCAATTCCTCGGCACACTGCAAGGAAACTTGCCCGTGCCTGGTACGGCAATCCTTCCGCAAATCGATCTGGTGCCGTCTCCCAAGCCAGCCCGTGCAGCCTTCGGCATGAGCGCACCGCAATTTGCCTCCATCGCCGCTGCCGTTTCGCTGCCCCTTATCGTTCCTCAAATAGACATGGTGCAGCAGCCCGCCGACACGGCGACAGTTCATGTCCAGGAAATTCGCACCGAAGCTGCCAAATCAGAAGATACAGCCCAGTCGTAAATCAATCCCCCACTAACTGAGTAGTCATTTGAGTTAGCCAAATACGCGAATTCAAGATGATAATATCCAGGCATGTACAAAGTCCTCATCGTCGACGATGTTCTTGCTCTCAGACAGCACGTCACATCGATAATCAAACAAGCAGTCGATTCGGTGGAAATCATCGAAGCGACCAACGGGCTTGAAGGCGTCAGCAAGTTCGAACAGAACCGCCCGGATATGACCGTAATGGACATCGTCATGCCGGAACTTACGGGCATCGAGGCAGCACAGCGTATCTGGGAGATTGATCCCAGGACGAAGATTCTCTTCTGGTCGCAATTCCACCGCGAGTCATTTGTCCGCGAATTGGGAAAAATCGTTCCCGACGAGGCAATTCACGGCTATGCTTTGAAGACGGAAAGCGATGAAAAACTCTTGTACGCTGTCACATCGGTTTTAGTACAAGACAACCCGTACATCGATCCAATCGTGCGCAACGTTCAGCAAACACTCAAGACTCCAGATGAAAGTCTGAATGAAAGCGAATACGGAGTGCTTATAGATTTGCTTCTCGGACTGACCGACAAAGCAATTGCCATGCGCCAGCACATCAGCGTCCGTGGTGCCCAGAACAGGATCTTTACTGTTTCTCAAAAGCTCCTTGGCGGAGTTGACGCGCATTTGAAAGAAACAGCCGGCATGGAAGTCTATAACATCCGCGTGCGCATCGTTCTGGAAGCACTGAGACGCGGTATTGTCGATGTCGACTACATCCGCAAGTTCGACGAAGAGCTCGACCAGTGGCTAGAATACCGCTTCAAGTTCGTGAAGGAAAACCAAACCGACAGCAACTGAGCGCATTCATTTCTGGCATAGTATATATACCAGCTACTGCCGAAATGAAAGTAACCTAGTTCGGCTCACCGCTTTTGTCAAGGGTCGATTTGAGAAACTCTACATCTGCCAAATCCTGAGTCCGACCAGACGCAAGTTTGTTCTTACAGAGACTTTCTACGTCGATAAGTGCTACTTCTACACCATCGATCATGACGATTGAGTGCTTTGAATAGCAGTCTGCAAATTCCACTCCATCTGCTGAGGTCAAAATATCAATTCTCACCGGAGGATAACCGAGCTGTATCACTTGGCTGTCCTGGAGAAAATCAGCCCTAGTAAGCCCTACTGAATCGAATCCAAATTGAGACAATGCCAGAACAAGATTGTCCGCATTGACCGGATCTCTATCTATCCAAATATCGAGATCCTTTGTGTAACGTGGATGACCATGAGCAGCCAAAGCATAGCCGCCCACCAGCAAATATCGGACCCTATTTGCGTTTAACGATTGTATAAACTCTTTGAAGTCTTGGTTCAGCACCGTATTTCCATTTGTGGAAGTCTTGTCGAATTGACTCGAGGGCGCTGAGTCTCTCTTCGAAAGAGCGACTCAGCCAATAGGCATGATCGCCTGATCGGTCATGTAAACCGACCTTTGTCG
>JAYRNY010000750.1:0-9394 GCA_041911975.1 bacterium
CGGTCTCACACCGGTGATCATGGGAACCACCGACAAGGCACGCACTGAGGCAGTCATCGAGAAAAACATGATGTCTGAGGAGCATTTCCTCCGGCGGGCGGGAATTGCCAGCGTAGCAGCGTCCGAACCTCTGTATAACCAGGCTAAGCGTGGGCTTTACGGGCGGGTCATTTGCTCGAACTGGCAAGGTCCGATGTGGGTATTGCCGAATGCGCTGGCAGTAAGGGCTTTATTACGTGAGAAGAAGAACGCTGAGGCTCAGGTTGTGGCCGAACGCGTCATAAACACACTGGCTCGAGGTCTCGAGTCGAAAGGAACCCTTTTTGAGAATTACCATGCCGACACAGGTGAACCGCTGTTCGCCCCGCAGTTCATGAGCTGGAACAGCTTGTGCCTGGAGCTTTTGAGCATCCTGGAATAGTTTCTGGGCTCAAATATGAACCGGTAACGCCCAAAAGATAGGTCTTTTGGAAATTCGGAATTCATATATGATAGAAAGAGCGTAAAAGCATTACGCATAGATCCTTCTTCTGCCTCAAGAGTCGGTTCAAAAGGTTCACCAGTCATGAGAATCAATCGTTCCTTAACTACGGCCGCCGTGTTGCTACTGGTCCTTGTCGCGCAGGGATTTTCACCCGGCTGCATTGAAGCCAGCGCCAAAGGCAAAAAAGCTAAAAAGGCGGCTGCAAAACAAACTCCTTATCCACCTGAATTTTTTGATGCGGTCAAAATGGTGGTTAATGAGAAGAAATACAAGGAGGCCTTCGACATCCTGGACCGCCTGGATCGAAGCGGCTATTGCAGAGACAAGACTCACTATTACATGGGTCTGTGCAAGCACAATATGAATCAAACGCAAGAGGCCGCCCAGCACTATCAGGTCGTCTACAACTTTTCTAAAGACCCGCAACTCAGATATCTGGCTGCCGTAGGCTACGGGCAGGTGGCAAAATACGCGAAAAACCGCACGTACAACGGTCAAGGCAACCTCTTTGCCCGTCTGTCGACAGGTGGCAGCAATGCTGCCGGTCCCTGGAGCAACGGAGGAAGCAGCGGCGGAGGCGCCGCATGCGGCCCGAGCGGCTGACGGTAATCTTTTCAGGGCGGCAGGTTGCCACCCATTGCGAATCAGAAACTTAAACACTACTGCAGCGAAAGCGTAATGCAGGTATCGGGAGTGCCGGGCACTATTGAAATGTTCATGTGAGCGGAGCCGTTTACTGCACCGACAAAGCTCGCCGAAGCATTATCAATCGAGCTTTCAATCTTCCAACCGGTTGCGGCCAGTTTTTCTTTGTAGAATCCGACTACTTGAGACGGTTGGTCGGTGCTGGTGAGCATCACGATCGTCTGGTTGTTATTAGCACCCGAACTCTGCGCAGCTATTGCCATATTAGTCGAGATTTTGGAACCGGGATACTGAGGCACCGGCATGTTGATCGGATATTGCTGATTCATGGTGCCAACTGTAGTCTGACCGTCACCGCTCTTCACAGCGATTTTTGAACCGTCGCCGGAGACCGTAACCGAGCTACCGTCCTTACCGGTGTATGTTTGAGAACAACCGGATAAAACAAGGACGACTGCGCTTGCTGCAAGAAGGGAATTGTTTAGAATTCGCATCTATCGCTCAACCTCACTTGTGTACTAAGAACGAGACTCCGAAGACGCCTGCAAATCAATACGTGGAGAGAAGTTTTTCCATCTCTGCCTGCAATCGTAAACGGAAAGCAACGCGGTTGTGAACTGTTTCCAGAGCCTGTTGTATACGCTTGCGCCCTGCCGGAATCGGGGTCGAAGAGACAAATTGAGTCAATTCTTTTTCTTCCTGAGGAGTACACATGGACTCAAGTGAAGCCACCACATGCGGCACTGATGGAATGGGGAAGCGTTTCTTTATGGTGGCAAAATTTTCCTTTATGAATTTATAGCCTGGACCTCTTCCATGCGGCATCGACAGCACCTTGTCCATGAGCTTGGGAGCATCTTGCAAGCGAATATCGTTGCCCAGGCTGAACTTGAGCGTACGATCGATCAACTCGGGCTTTCTGAAATAGGGCAACGACATGATGCTGCGAACACGATCCTCAGGAGTCTTTGCAGTTCTCCAGAGAGTATCCATCTTTTGATAGATCTTCTCGTCTCCGTTGAACGCGACGATTTTAAAAATAGGATCAAGCAAATCAGGCTCTACCTTTTTCGGATCCGTAAGATAGATGTTGAACTGCTTTCTGGCCTCGGCGATTGTGGCCGGATCTTGCCCATAGGTTCCCAGCGCCAGAATTACGCTGGCACGAGCAGCTTTCACCAGATCGCTATCGAGTGGTTTTGCATTCCAACCAAACTTGACTGCGCTGACGCTAAGGCGATTGCGTACATAGCGCTCATAGGCTGGCAGGTTTTTCGCATCCAATATGCCGTAGAGTCTTTCCAGACACTCTAGACGCTCAGCGATCAACTGAGGCTCCGTCTGCTCATCATATTCATTGAAAAGCTGGAAATAGCTCGACAATGAAGACAGACCAGCAAACGTCAGCGTCCATTGATCGGAAAGAAGTGTGACACGTTCGCTGACGGAAAGCTTGTCCAGCCCCGCTGCAAGAATAGAACGAAGCCAGCTATCCGAGTAATGCACTCGATAATAACCAGCAGCTCTGGCGTTCAACAAAGGCACCTGATCCACCGGCAGATCAACCATTGGCGCACTCTTAGAAGAGAGAAGATAGCTTAGCCTTTGCTCGGTCTTTTGTTCGGGTTTTACTATCCGCCAGGAAATTGGAATTGCCCACAATGCGTTTGCAGCTTTTGCTCGAAGGGCGGGATCCATAACAAATCTCGATTGCGATAGCCTGATGGCTGAGCTGTTTTCTTTGCGCTGAGCTTCAACGAAAGGGAATCCAGGTTGATGAACCCAGGCGTGCATGATGTCCGAGACAGGCTTCTGCGACACGCCTTGCAACGAATTCCACAAATCTGCGGTGGCGGCATTGCCAAATTTGTGCTCGCGCATGTAGTTTTGCACGCCAGTTTGAAACGTCTTTTCCCCCAGGTAAGTCTCAAGCATTCTTAGTATTGATGCGCCTTTATCATAAGTAATGCCGTCAAACATTTCGATCGCTTCTAGGGGATCTTTGACGTCGGCGTGAATTGGTCTGGTTGACATCAGTTCGTCTATTTCCATCGCGCCCAAACGCTCGAGCGTGAAGAATTCCCATGTTTGCCAGTCTGGACGCACAAAATCAACTGCTTTGTATGCCATCCAGGTGGCAAAAGCTTCGTTGAGCCAGAGGTCGTCCCACCATTTCATAGTGACCAGATCGCCGAACCAGAGGTGCGCCATTTCATGGGCCACAACTTCTGCAACTCGGGTTTGTGCGGCTACAGAAGAATTCTTTTCATCGACAAGGAGCGTTTCTTCCCGAAATGTAATTGCTCCCAGGTTTTCCATTGCTCCTGCTTCGAACTCGGGAACAGCAATCAGATCAAGCTTGCTTCCGGCGTATGGCTGCGCAAAATAATTGAGAAAGAATGGCATCATCTTTACCGCCTGGTTGCGGGCAAAGAGTCCGAGTTTTTCGGATCCTTTTACCGCCCAGACGCGAATAGGCACAGAGCTAGCCACTACAGGCGGTGTGGAGGCAAAAGGTCCGACCAGAAGAGTGACGAGATACGTGGACATCTTCGGAGTAGGGAAGAACTCGACAATCTTTCGTTTAGAGCCTTTGAGCTTCTCTTGTCTGGAAACGGCGCTGTTCGAAATAGCCGTATCGTTCTCGTCTACAGTTACCTTCAACTTGAACGTGGCTTTGAAATCAGGCTCATCGAAGCAGGGGAACATTCGACGCGCATCACTGGGCTCCATCTGGGTGGCACCCAGGGTGATGATACGACCTTCGCTGTCGCGTGTTCTCACTTTGTAGAAACCGCACAGCTTATCGTTCATCCGTCCGGAAAAACCAAGGTTGAGTCGGTACTTGCCGGCCTCTACCGGATGGGAAAGAAGGAAGGTTATTACCGGTCCACTTTTGACGACAGTAACGGAAGCAGCCAGCTTGGCAAGCTTGCCTCCGCCTGTAGAGTAGAATTCTGCGCTGTCGATGGTCAGACCCTGCGCATTCAAGTAGACGCGGTCGATTGTCTGGGCTGCGTTTATGACGATACTTTCACTGCCTTTGAATACGCCGCGCTCAAGATCGGGATCGAAGGAAATTTCGTAACTTTCCGGAATGGCACTTTTGGGCAATCGAAATGAATCTGCTGTCGGTGTCGGGTGCGCCGCCACCTTGCCCTGTCCTGGAGATTGAGTAGCGGACAATAGTGTGAGAATTGCAGCCAGCGAACAGGAAATGCCTTTGAGAAACTTCACGAACGACCTCATCATTAATCGACTGATGTGTTTTGATCTAAATATTCCTGGAACATTGATTTGAGATTTTTGCCGTTGATGACGTCGCGCGGCTGATATTCGGCAACCTTGCTTTCATAAGCAATCGAGCGCGCCAGCATCAGCGGTCGCCCGTCATGCCCGAAGATTTTCGATGATGTCTCGCGTTTTAAAACTCCTGGAGAATCAATCGTATAAGTGGAAATCTGCTCCGCCGTTTGCACGGTTTTTATCACACCTGTGCTCTTATCCACTCTAAGCTGAGTATCCAGCGTATTCTTCACAAATCGCGAATCGCTGATTTCCACACGCTCGCTGGAGCGAATCAGTTGAACGATCGTATCTGTGCCACCATCAACGGTATCGACGTAAGGAGCCGGATTGAACTCCCAAATCTGTCCTTGCCCATCGGTCTGATATCCCCAGACTCCATTGCCTTTGGCAACAACGGTACGCTGGGCACTGTCCTCCTGACGCGTCACGTAATTGTAGAGATATGAGTTGGTCTGGGTGTCTTTATGCCAGGTACCCGCCAACCATTTGGGAATCTTGTACCAGTTGTTCGTATCACCCTCGGCGCCGGCCGGTAAATTGGCGGAGTCGTATACCTGTCCAGGCATAAGCTTAGCCTCGACGGGATCGGCGACGTCGCTGTGATTTATCTCAGCTCGTAAAACCTTGCCGTCGACTGCTCCGGCAAAAAAGAAAAAGCCGGCTGCAGCCAGGGCGACAAGAGTGTGCCTCTTACTCATACAGGTCTCCTCCCAGGCGGGAGATCATACTATAAGTGAAACAAAAAGGTCCCTTTCCAGGGACCTTTGATTTTTTATGTCACTGAGCCGGAAGATTAAGCCCTGTCTTTGATAGCGGCAAAGAACTTATTGATCCAGCTTCTCTTGAGCCATTCGTTTTCCGTCGTGGCCAATTCCAGCTTCAGCTGGCACTCTTCCAATTGAGCCGCCTTTACTTCCAGAGCCGGGAGGCGCTCCAGCCAAACACTCTGGGCGGTGAGCATCTCATCCAGCTGCCCCAGGCGAGAGGTGGCCAGATTGAGACGGCGGTTGGTTTCTACAACCAGCTCATTTACCTGCAGCAAATGCGAGAGCAGACTCAAGACTAGTTTGGCTTCCGTAGGTTCCTCATCAGCTTGCGTGGAATTGACGACTTCTGCCTCCACATCCGGTGCGGTAGAAATCACCTCCATCTGCGCACGCTCAAGCAAATCCTCAAGTCCGCTAAGGTTTACGCGGTCCTCAGAATTGCTATCGAAACTTGAAAGCGGCTCGCTGCTCATGTAAAACTCTTTCTAGTAATTTGTTGAATATGTAGCCGACCATGCCATTATCTGTGGTATCACCGATAATGGCAACGCTTGGCTACCTGACAATCTCTTCTACTTCCGCTTAAACCAGTGCCTGACGTAATATCCCATCGTCAGTGCCATCAAGGAAAAGGCCAGAGTAAAGAGCAGCCCTATGCAGCAAACCATCGACCAGAAGCCGGCCGGATCGGTTTCTCTTAACGCAAACATTTCACTGAATATATCTTCGATAGGCTTGGCATATGCAGCCGAAATGCTGCATGCATATACCGCACATATAGCCCAGTAAAAGCGTTTTAGTTTGCTCATTTCGCGTGGGGCGAAACGTATGCGGCCACACCTTCGGCCGGTTTTTCTTCCGGCATGCCTGCTTCTCTCCAGGCCCGAATGCCACCAGCCATGGAAAGAACATTCGTGTATCCCATCTTCTGAATATTGACCGCAGCCAGAGCAGACCTATAGCCGCCGCCGCAATAAAGCACAATGGGTGCATTGTAGTCGGGGATCAATTGTTCGATATCGCGCTCGATAATGCCGCGCCCAATATGACTGGCACCGCGGGCATGCCCGTCCAGCCATTCATGATCTTCTCTGACATCGACGAAGTGAAATTCGTCCTTGCGGTCGAGTTTTTCCAAAACTTCTCGGGTGCTGATTTCTCGCACTTGCGATTTAATGTCGGCCACAAGTTTCTCGAACGCTTCGGTATGCTTCATGAATGACCGCTTTCCTGTGTATGGTTCAACTTATTGAAAGACGACATTTATAACAGCTACTCACAAAAAGGTCATCCAATCATTAAGTCATGCCATAATAGTCGCTTCGCGCGGGTCCAAGCTCGTGCCTGTTGCCTCTTGAGATAACGCGAGGTGCATTGATGCTCTTTGAAAGAAAGGTGCCGAAAATCAAGCTTTTCGGTACTGAAATTCCGGAACCGCGGGTCTTTATAGACTTTCTCGGCTTCGAAACGCACGTCAAGCAGATTAGAGACAAGCGCGGGGCCTCCATTTGGCCTGGCTGGTACGACCACGCCGCTTATTACAGTATCGACCTGGCCCCGGAAAAGATGTTCGGACCGGGTGAAGTAGTCTCTATTCCCGACTTCATCAAAGCGCCCGACTATGAATTCGAAATCGCCTGTGTGGTTGGGAAAACTGCACTGATTAGCGATGAAAAAGAAGCACTACAATTCTTCAAAGACAATTGCTACTTGACAATCTGCAACGATTGGTCGGCTCGCGATGTTCAAAAGAAAGACATGGACGGACTGGGCCCTACCAACAGCAAATTCATCATCGGCAAGAGCTTTGGACCGAAGCTGGTCCCTGCCAGGGACGTCAAGATGGACGAGAATGGCGTGCTGGATGCGGAAATGATACTTAAGTACAACGGTGAAGAGCGCGCTCGCTCAAACTACAACACCCTCTACCACACTCATCCGACCACCGGAAATAAGCAAGCATGGAGCTTCCCGCGGCTGATTGCCTGGCTCGGCAAGCAAAACATTGCCGTGCACGAAGGTTATGTTCTGGGCTCCGGAACCGTTGGAAATGGCTGCATAGCTGAATTCATGGCGAAGACGGATCCACAAACAGGAAAAGAACTGGCGCCTGCCAAATATGGTTGGCTGAAGGACGGCGATGTCGTCACCATGGAAGTCTCGGGCATAGGCGTACTAGAAAACAAAATCAAAGTTGGCTGTAAAGAATATGCGACAATCAAATAAGACAGCTGTAAAAGCCAAATCAAAAGCCAAAAGCATTCAATTCGCGTCGGACACATTTCCTGCCGATCAGCTCAATGAATTGATTGCCGTTCCCGGCGTGCACATTACTGGCGAACACTATCAGTTTCCAGAAACTGACGGCAATCGTGTCGGAAACCATATGGATGCCTTGTTCATCCTGGAGCCGATCACTGAAAACGACGAATACGTCAGCTGGATCGTCGATGACATCGAAGCATGGATCGACAACAACCATATCGGCTTTGAAGTAGTCTTTGCTCCTGCGCAACCATCGGCGGTGCGCATCGTAAAAGAACTCGTCGCTCGGCGCAAGAAGAAAGCTGCATTCTGGGAGTATTTACCCACCGGTTGGTTTGGCTCCAAACTGGTAGAAGGCAGCATCAATAACGGCGATCGCGTGCTCGTCTTCAATCCGGTTGCTCAGCATGGCCGTTGCGTCGGCGAACGCTTACCTGCATTTGCAGAGCAAATGGGCGGCAAGCCGGTAGCGGCTGCAGTCTTTGCAAAAGGCACCGGCAATGGTGTCATAGCCGCTGAAGAGCGCTGGGAAGAAAAACTCTATGCGGCGCTGCAGGTGCCGATCGAAGTGTCGCTTCCTGATTCTTGCACCAAGTGCAAAGAAGGAAATGCAACCGCGATTCCGTGGACTCAATTCAAGCAGTCTTAATCGGCTGATTCCATAAGAGTTAAAACGTTTCCGTCCAAGTCTTTCATTTGGGCCAGAGTGCCGTCCCATGCCTGTTTTTCCGGCCCGGATTTGAACTCGACACCCTTGGCCGAAAGTTCTTTGTAGGTTTGCTGGATGTCATCAGTGACAAAGACTCTGACGAAACCGATTCGCATTCTCGTCCAAATATAAAAAACTGCCCTTGGAGGGACTCGGACCCTCAATCCCTTACGGGCAACGCATTTTAAGTGCGTCTCGTATACCAGTTCCGACACAAGGGCATAGGCGCTATTTTAAATCATTTCGCACGATTCTAGCCGGACGTGTCTGAATTAGCTTACTGAAACGCAACCTTGAGTCAGCGGTTACAGGTGGCTTTGAATCTTTTTCCCTTGCTCGAAAAATTCAACGATTATGCGATTGGCGGGGAATTCCGCCGGCGAAACAGTATCACCGTTCGACTTCGTAAAGCCTGTGCTTGTACCGTCTCCTGTCGCTCTGCCCGGCCAGGTATGCCCAGCACCTGGCTTGGTTATCGTAAATGCTTTGACTTTGGCCGCGTCTGCTGCCGAAACCGAATACTCGCGTGCTTGAGCGACAGCACTGTTGATGATCAAAGGCGAATCCTTGATGCCGTTTGCCTCTGCATAGCGCAGTTCTTGCTGCAGCGGAGCCGAACCGATGATGTTACGATGACCTGCAATAGCCAAATATTTAGACAGCTTTGGTCCGGCTCCACCGGCAAGAGGAACGGTAGGATCGTCTTTCATGTTGATGAAGATGCCTCTGACACCAGGTTGCGGCAATAACTTTGAGTCTTTCAATATGGTACTGGCGACGGTGGCAACACCGTCAATGGAGCCGGCCTTCATTTTCGCAGCGACATCATGTGCAAGCAAGCCGCCATCGGAGAACCCGACGAGGAAATTGCCGTCGACCTTAGCTTTCGCTTGCATGCTGTCGACTACTTTCGAGGCAAAATCCACATCACTGAAGCCTGCTTTCTTATTCAAAAACCCGTGCTCGAAATTCCATGAAGACAGGCGCGGAAGCTGCTTTCCGAAGATAGAACCAGGCAAGGGTATACCATAAATCCTGGGAGTACTTTCCACTGCTTGTTCGAGCGAGACAGTCACCATTTGGCCGGACGTGGAAGTCTGTTGAAACAGATCGGCAGTAGCATTCCAACCATTGATGCCGGCCATGTTTCCAGCCGGTTTGTTTATCTGAACACCATCCAGCAAGTAATACATTGAGGTGGGTCTGTTCGGATCA
>JAYRNY010000751.1:0-9907 GCA_041911975.1 bacterium
AACGCAAGGAGCGATCGATGAATCGAATCTGTCTAACAGTGGCTGGACTTGGCGCCATAGTGCTCGGTCTCTTAACCCGCACTGAGCCTGCGTGCGCCGACATTCCATCTTTCAAGTTCACGAAGTATCCGGTTCCGTATGCGTGCCCGTACGGCATCGTCTACGATGATGCCGGGCCAATGAAAGGAATTTGGTTCACAAATTCGACTCTCGACGCGAAGTCGGGAGCTGTGGAGTTTTTGTACAACAGTGGAAAGACTTCATTACATCCCACCCCTACCGCAGCCGCACAGCCCGGTTCGATCAATTTCGTCCCGGGCAGTGACTCGCTTTGGTTTACGCAGACCAACACCAATAAGATTGCGCGAATTGATTCTTCTCGAAAAATTACCGAATACGCCATCCCGACTGCAGGCAGCAAGCCGCTAGATATCCAGCACGGGCCTGACGGTGCGATGTGGTTCACTGAATCGGCCGTGGGCAAAATTGGGCGCGTCGATTCGGCAGGTAAGATTACGGAATTCGCTGTTGGCACTTCGAAAGACGAGCCGACGGCACTTATTGCACAATCGGGAGCGCTCTGGTTCACCGAAGTCGGAAGCGGCAGCCTCGGGCGCTTGATGCCCTCCGGGGAAGTAAGGCATTTCGCAACCGGAAAAGGACGTCTCTCAGGCGACTTGACAAATACCAGCGATGGTTCCTTGTGGGCTCCGAAGAACACTTCGGTTGTGCGTTTGAAAACAGACGGTACCCTGAGCGAATTCCCGCTTCCGGCTGGCTTTGTCAAAACAGGTGCAATCTTCGGGCGCCAAGACGGAGTCTTTATAGGAGCTATCAAAGCGAACGGGCAAGGAGCGATTCTTGTGGTCAGCAACGCGGGGCAAGTGCAGGAATACGACCTCCCGCAAAAGTTCCTTCTTCCGATTGAGATGGCCCTAGATCCGGATGGAGGCTTCTTCCTGACGGTGAAGAGCATCCCTCGCGGACAGTCCGTTTCGATGATCTGGAGATTGCAGTTGAATTCTGCAAAGCAGAACTAACCAATCTTAATCGACAGCTGCGAGCAGCTCACCAAAGGCGACGTTGCTGTTTCGCATAACGGCCCGTAAATCAAAAAGCATGGTAATACGATTGTTGATCAAGTGAATAGTTTCAGACCACCAGTGGTGCGCTTTTCCCTCAACACAGAGCTTCTGAATTGTTGAGTCTCGCTTTATATTGACACTTAAGACTTTCGACTCTTTCCAATACTTGAGCAATACTTCTCTTCTGGAAAGATTCGTCGGCGAATTAGGCTCGATCGCGTTGAGATATCGAATCGTAACCGGGGACAACTTGTAATCGGACTCTATTTTGAAGGCCGCGCCTAAGGCATTCGGTTTGGCTTTGTCCGGTCGCCATCCGCCGCGCTGCTCTAACATCGTTGTTAGAGCCAGGGCACTACTCAATCCTGCAGAAACAATACTGATTCTGTTTGTGGCCAGCACATCAGCATTTGAGCCTGCCAGTCCGAGTGAACTTCCTATGAAACCGAGAGTGCTTTGCTGCAGAAAGTTGGCATTGTTTGTCAGTTGTATTATTTGGTCTCTTTTCCTTTCCATGCGGTCCAATATTTTGAACTCATGGTCGACTTCCTGACCAATAAAATTGGCATCGGCCGTCATAGAAAGATAGCCATCAAGTATCTGTCTTGTGATGAACAACTTGGAGTTCTCGTCTGATAGCCGGTCTGTGCCCAACAATCCTTGAACTCCGAGCATTGTGGCTGCGGCATTTGCAGAGGGGCTGAGCGATGAATTGACGTCTGGTGAATTTGTAGCCAGTGTTGCCGGCCAGGCTGTGCGCAGCAAATCCAAAAGCTCTACATTGAACTCGTTATACTGCTCGCGCAGTGTGCTCAATAGAGCTATACGATTGAGGACCAACTTGATTGTGTCCCACTTGCACGACGGCATGCTAGCCAACTTTTCCAGTACGCGCTTGTTCTTGATGTCGACAGTTGTGACACCATTTTTAGACCAGTATTCCGTTAAGCATTCGCGCCTGGTTTTGCCATCGGCTCTTTTGGGAGAGGCTGAATTTAGATAGGCAAAAACCAGCGGAGAAAATCCGTGGTCGGATCTCAGATTGAAAAAATCTGCCAACGAGTTCGGTCCGGTCTCGTTTTTGCGCCATCCCCCGTGCATTGCCAGAAGCGAGAGGGCCGTCAATATTGCGCTAATTCCGCCCGATACAAGAAAGAGTTCACCGCCAGTATTTGTCTTGTGCGTGAAAAAACAGTAGCCGGCGACAGATCCGAAAGTGCCCCCTTGTATGAAGTTTGCTTCGAATATCTTCTGTATAACGCTGGACTGTCTTTGCGTGAGCTGTGAGAGAGCGACGTCATACTGGTAATTGAGCTCTTTCTGGCATCTGTCACCGGCAACAGACATGTCGAGATTGCCTGAAAGCAACGTCTCTAAAAGCGTAATCTGCAAATCACGCTTTCGCTCGCTTTCCACGCCGCTGAGCGAGTTCAGCTCAGCGATTACCGGTTCCAGGTGAAGCAGGCGAGTGGCATCCTCGGCTCCGGAGGCGCCGATTCTCGTTTTTGTAAGCGGGTATTCGACATTTGGAATGCCTCTTACCTGGTTCAGTAAGGAAAGAAGGTCTGAGTCGAAGTCTTCGATAGTAGTGTAGAGAGACCAGAGTAAGGTCATGCGATTATGAAGATAGTCTTGACTCCTTGCCTTACCGTCATCTATGCCGGCCAAAGTCTTCTTCTTGGTTATGTCCGCTTTAAAGCGCTTCTTCCAGTCGGCATTGAGCACCTCACTGCGGGTGCGGCTTTCGCCCGGAGCGTGCGAGTTGAGATACCGCACTATTAATGGTGGCAAAGTCGAGCCATCAACCGGCTTGCCGTTGAGGTAAGTCGACATAAATGCCGGCGGAGTCAGATGCGAAGCTCTGGCGACCTTGCCGTAGAGAATACCGATGATAGGCAAAACAGTGCCGACTCCGGAACTAACGACACCGCAAGTGGACTCCAAAATAAATTGGTTGCGTAAGTCGGCAACAGGACCGATGATCCCGAATGTTCCCCCTTGCGCAAAATTGGCGGCGTTTAGAGCTTGATTTACAGTGTTTTCTTTGCGGCGCTCTCGCGTCATCGCATCATAACTATAGTTGATCTCGAATTCTAACTGGCTTTCGGCTGATTGCAGTTGCAGAGAAGCCTCGAAAATTCTGCGCAGCACCAAGGCTCTGTAGTTATTAAGTTGATGCCGCTCACCGTCTGAACTGGCCGAGCGACGCAGGGAAATGATCTCTTCTGCTTCTTTGCGAATGCCTAGAATGTCTGCTGTTTGAGCTGCTTCAGCGGAGAGAGCGCCGTAAGTCGAATTCGCGGCTGCGGCAAGGTGCCAGGGTTGAATTAGTAAGCAGGCCGAAATGCAAACAGCATTGCGTAGAAGTCGAGAGATGAGCTTGTGGAATGCCTTGAACGCCAATGAATCGTCCAGCCCTTGCAGACCTGATTGATGGAAACTCTAGAGCCCCTCTATAATTGAATCATCTTGACTATCGAGCAGCCACCGCTATCCGCGAGCTAATGATTTTTTCGAAAGTCTGGTCAAATTGTAATGAGTTTCGTTTGCTTGCTGAGATTTGCAGTGCTTTTGTGCCTGCGATTGCATTGTTTCTGTGGTGAAGCTGCTTACTTCTACGATCCCTCGGATTTGCGGTTCTTGATCGCATATGGTTCAATTGGCAAGCTTCAACGACCGCTCCGAGTCAAACAAACCATGACGCAGGTTGTCATTTCAGCGCGGCTAATTGCTCTATTGCTCGGATGCTTATTGGTTGGGCAGTCGGTATTGCCGCTTGCAGCGTTCGCAGCGCGCGAGATGCGCGCTCTTTCCCGGGTGAGTGAGGCGTCCGACATTCTCGGTGTGCGCAGTAATGTCGAACGCATACTCGAACTGCAAGCCGCCGGCTCGCAGCCAAACGAAGAACTGCTCTGGAACAAAGCGATTGTGCTCAAACAGCTTCTGCTTGGCTATTTGGAAGTCCGCCAAACTTCCGATTTACTGGATGAAGCGATCGACGATACATACGATGCAGTAGACAAGCAAGTGCGAAATGTCAATCGACGCGTCGAGTTCGCTAACACCGCCAACTTCACCACATTTGGCGTGCTTTTTAACATCGCCGCTGCCGATCGGCTAAAGAAGCAATTTAACGGTTCGAACGAATTGACATTTGTCAGTGCATCCCTGACTGCCGGCTTAGGAGCAGCGGCGGTAGGTTTGTCTTACACGGGGGCATCCATCGACCGCTGTCGCCCCAATCCCTTAGCAAACATTTTTGGATTGGATAACGTATCGATTAAATTGCCTGAACTGATCAGAAAATACATGGACGCAACGCCTAGCGGCAAAACGCAATCGCGCAAGGCCGCAATGCTTGATTTGTGGAAGACCGAATTCTGTTTGAAAGAGTCAAGCGCTTCGCGACAGATCCTTGCGGCTGAATCGACCAAACGTCATCGCGCATCGCTTCGCCTCCTCAATCAGCGGCTGGCGCTTTTGTTTTCGCTTAATGCGCTCGCCGAGCAATTCGACAGCGAATTGCTCGCACTCCTGCGCGCGATTGAAAGCACCTCGCCTCCAACAAATAATTCGACTCTGGCTGTCACCAGCCAGATAGGAGCGTCAGGTATTGAGGCGGCAAAATTGCTCCAGGTAGAACAGTGCGCAGCAGACATCATCAATATGAAAACGGCAGGCGCTCGTAATGGCGGGGATCTGCGAACACTCGCTCTAGACCTTTATATGCTTGAGAAAATTCTCGGCGCGGCCTTTGAAGTTCGCCAGGTGGTCGACTGTATCGATCGACAGAAGCACTATCAATTTGACGTTTTGCTGCCACAACTTGTGCGCGTGCGGGATCGGGTGAACTTGTTGAGCAACACTGCAACTTTCACTGAAATAGGCGTATTGAAGAACATAGCTGGAGGAGACTTCGTTCGCAAAAATACACAAGCCGGTGCCGAGAAGATCATGATTATGGACGCTCTTGCTGTGGCGATTTCAACCGCCAACTTGGCGTACTTGAAGCTCTATCGCCACAAGCAGGTTTCACAAGTCAACGTGCTGGCAAACATCTTCAATTTCGATGCTCCCAGTGATTCTCGTTTTTCTCCCTTGATCTCTTCGTATTTGGAAAGCGTCCCTCCAGGCTCGGCAGACGGCATGAATAGAAAACAGCAATTGATGGTTCATTGGAAGCAAATCGGCAGGTTGTCGAACAAGAAGGGAAATGCGGAGACCCTCGCTTCGTTGCCTTCTCACCATAACAAGCGAGTAGAGACGATTGACCTGGTCAATAAGCGTGTGGAAATGCTGTTTGATGTGAGCGGCGCTGTTGAAACCCTTGATACGGGGCTTTTGCAGCTTCTTACAGCTGTAATTTTGCCAGCGCCTGAAAATCCCGCAGACAATAGAATTGATAAGCAGCTTGCATTGACAAAACGAATTATGCAACACGCGCTTGAGGTCCGCAGTGCCTCTGACCTGATTGACAATCAACTTTCGCAAGAGTACACAGCGAAAGGAGCGGTCCTTGCTGCTCGCGATCGTGGCATTCAATACAACAACATCCTAAACTTCACTCAATCCGGCATACTCGGGGTTGTATCCCAAGGCTTGGTCTTAAACGGGAAGAATAATCAGGCCAACACGCTAGATCTCATTTCGGGCTCGACGTTATTGCTTTTGTCTTCTGCAGCGCTGATACAAGCGCGGATCGGGCGAAGACCGTCAAAGCCTGAATTAAATGTGCTCGCGCATGTCCTTGCTCCTGGTGCTTCCAGCAAAGAGACGATTCCTTCGTCTGTCCTGCAATACTTGAATTCACCAGCTACGGAAAATGGATTGACTAGACGAGAATCGTTGATTGAACGCTGGAGAAAGTCTGGCGTAATCACGACAAACTTGAAAAGTGTGCGCAATTTGGGCCAACTGTCCGCTACTGCAAATACAAGTAGAAGAGAACGTGTCCAGCTCATAACAGATCGAATTGTGATGTTGCACGATGTGAAAACCACGATTGAGTCTATGGACAAACAATTGGTAAGCGCTTTGAAAGAGGAAAGACGAGGAGCGGCCATGGACAATTGATGCTGCGTCCATATCTGGACATACCGACTGGGACGACATCTACTGAGGAGTATATGACTGAATCTTCCACCCATTCAGCACAGTCAGCGGCCAACACCGTTCACCTGACAAAATTATCGGTGAAAAGCGGCGATGTTGGCGAGCATGTTGATTGGCTCGCACGTCTAATGATGGTGGGCGTGGGAAGCGGAGCGGTTTTGTCCGCAGAAATCATTCCGTCGAACTCGCCTGATGAGAATCTGTGGACGTTGGTGCAGCGATTTCATGAACAGCGGTTACTTGCCGAATGGCAAGCGAATGCAGAACGTTTGAAATTATTGGCAGAATTGGCACCAAAGATTGAGGGGAACGAAGTCGCCTTGACTGAGGCAGTGAGTTCTACATATGGTACCGTAGGTAGTGTCGCAGTAGCGATTGTTACTAATGTGAAAACTGGGCTGGAATCGACTTATCGCGAGTTCGAGAAACAGTTTCAATCGGCTCAGGCAAGACGGCGAGGTTATCGCGGTGTTTATTTGCAGCCACCAACCAAGAAAACTCCTGGCCTGTGGACAACACTGATTCGGTTCGACTCACCAGATGCCTTAGATGAATGGTTCGTTTCCGACGAGCGAAAGGAGCTATTGACACTTGCGGATCCAGTAGTGAGTTCCACTGACTACCAAAAAATCACCGGATCTTTTCCCGGCTGGTTCCCTGCTCAAGAGAAGGGTCAAAACGGACCGCCAAACTGGAAGACTGCGATGTTGATTCTTCTGGGATTGTATCCAATCGTCATGCTCGAGATTCGATTTTTGAATCCGGCATTGCACAGTTTGAATTCGGCAGTTGCCAACTTCATCGGCAATACCATCAGCGTCGCCTTGACGACATGGGTGACCATGCCGCTTCTTATCAAAGCTTTTACGCCATGGCTGTTTCCAAAAAAGGAGACACCTGCGTGGGTTAATCCGGTAAGCTTTACGCTGTTACTTATAATGTTTGCGTCAGAGATAGCGCTTTTATGGAGGTTGCTCTAATGTCCGAATCGACAACTAATGCCAAAGAGCGTGGATGCGACGAGGAGATAACTTACTCTGACCAGCTCATATTTTGGTTGAACGGCTCCCGCGTAGAAATCAACAATCCAGATCCGGCGACGATGCTGACGGAATATCTGCGCAAGGCTGGATACACAGGAACAAAGGTCGTTTGTGAGCAAGGCGGATGTGGTGCCTGTACCGTGATGGTTTCGCACAAGAGTCTTGTCGACGGGTCTGCGGTGCATCGTCCAATCAATGCTTGTCTGAAACCTCTGTGCGCGGTCGATGGTATGGTCGTCACAACGACTGAAGGCATTGGTAACGTGCACGACGGGCTGGACCCCACGCAATTTTGTATTGCGAAATTCAACGGCAGTCAGTGCGGATTTTGTACGCCGGGATTCGTGATGAACACGCATGCGCTTTTGCAGAACAATCCTGAAGCAACTGAGCAGGACATCGAGGACAGCTTTGGCGGCAATCTTTGTCGTTGCACCGGATATCGTCCCATTCTGCATGCCATGCGTACTCTGGCTAATGATTATGATCAGTCTTGCGATCAATCACAAAAATGTTTGGTGGATCCTTGTTTTAACGTTCAATGCAAACCTGGGCTCACCCCGATCAACCTCGACAAGCTACCGTCGCACGAGTCGCCTGTGCGCGAGCTGCATTTCACTGGACAGCACTCGGAATGGTTTCGACCGTCAAGTTTGGAGCAGGTGCAAGGCCTGAAGAAAAAGTTCAGCAAGGATTATGGCAGAGCGAATGTCAGGCTGGTCGTCGGCAACACTGCCTTGGGCATTTATAACGACGAGAAGCCACGTATCTATATTGATCTGACAGCAGTGCGCGAATTGGCAGAGGTTCGCGAGACAAACGATGGAATTGTGGTGGGTGCAGCTGCTCCAATTCAAGAAATGCTTGATTTTGTTGGGCGAGTGATCGATAAGCGCAGTCCTGATGAAACAAGAGGGTTGCGGGAGTTGAAGCGTCATGGCGCATTTGTTGCCGGGCTGCAGATACGGAGCGCAGGCAGCGTTGCGGGAAATATTTTCATGACCCGCGACCACGCCGAACATGGGGGACCATTCCCTTCTGACATATTCACCGTATTTGGTGCGCTTGGCGTCAGGCTCACCATTGCCTCGGCTGATTTCGATGGTGGTGCGCAAACATGGCTTTTGACCGATATGCCTGCCGTTTCCTCTCTGCCTGATGACGCGGTGATTTTATCCTTCCACATTCCTTTCACGCGCCAGCGCGAGTACACTCAGACATACAGAATTGCACGCCGAATGCAGATGGCGCACCCTATTGTGAACGCGGGCTTGCGCGTCTGCCTGGATGAGAAAGGCAACGTCTTGCCCGGCGAGGTCTGCATCGTATTTGGTGGCTTGTCCTCACTCAACTGCCGTATGCCGAAGACAGAGAGGTTTCTCGAAGGCAAAACATGGAATAACGATACACTGAAGACCGCGCTTGACACGCTTTGCGACGAAGTCGCCGAGATAACGATACCAATGGATGAGGAAGGCTTCACTAATGAGTATCGAATGCAGTTGGCGCTGAACTTCTTCTACAAATTCTTTCTGCATGTGGCGATGGTTGTGAATCCGTCAATGGTGTCGCCGGAAAATCAGTCAGGGGCATGTCATGACGAGCGCCCGCTCTCTCACGGTAAGCAGGAATATCAGGAATATCCTGAACTTTATCCACTGACCAAACCAATTATCAAGCGCGCCGCATTCGTTCAAGCCTCAGGAGAAATCAAATACACCCTGGACATGACGCTGCCGGTTGGTGGCATGCACGGTGCCATGGTGAAAAGCGGACGCGCGCATGCCAGATTCTCATTCACGAAAAACGTGACTGGTCTCAGTGCGCTTAAGGAGCTTTTGACCAAGCAGTTCCCCGGCTTCAACGATCTAATCACCTGCGATGACGTTCCCGAAGGTGGAAGGCGTTACATTGGGCTAAATGATGATGACCCTATCTTTTCCGACAAGACCGTCACTTCAGTCGGAGCGCCTATCGGCATGGTATTGGCGGAGACTATCGAGTCCGCACGTGAAGCCAGTCGGTTCATCGAGAATGAATGCATCCATTATGAGGACCTGCCTGCCATCATTACTCTAGAAGAAGCGATCGAGCAAAATACGGCTATGCCAATGGTGCGCACGGCCAAGGATGAGGATGAGGACATACAACAGCGTATTCCTACGATCACCCGCGATGGCAGCAACATGAAGTGGCTTGAAAATCCGAAGCAGCCGTTACCTGGAACAGAAGTAGTCTACGGCACTTTCAGGACTTCATCTCAGGCGCACTTCTATCTAGAAAACATGTGTGCCCTGGCGGTGCCCGGACCTTATGATCAAATGACTGTCTATTGCTCGACGCAAAATCCTAATGGTACGCAAGCGGCCATTTCCCGGGCTCTGGGCGTGCAGAATAACCAGGTTTCCGTTGTCATAGAACAAGTTGGTGGCGGATTTGGTGGTAAACAGCACCGAGCGAATATCGTTGGCGCACAGGCGGCGGTGGCGGCGCGCAAGGTGAAACGAGGTGTGCGGTTGATGTATGACCGCGCTACGGATATGCAGTCCGTGGGCAAACGGCATCCATACTCCGGTGAGTACCACGTCGCCTATACGCGCGATGGCATCATCAAGGGTATGCGCATCGATCTGAATTCAGACGCCGGAGATACATACGACTGCACCT
>JAYRNY010000752.1:0-7746 GCA_041911975.1 bacterium
AGTGACGCAGCAGGTACTTCCAAGTTCCCGCTTTTGAGCATCTATTAAAAAGTTTGTAGCGGCGCTTTGCATGCGCCGCTTGAACACACCGCTTTGCAATCGTCAAAACTCAATTTATTCAAGAGCGCATGCAATGCGCCCCTCGAGTCTATGCCGTGGCCGCAGCCCTTTGGCTTATCTCGTGAACGGCGCGTGCGAGCTCGTTTACCTGAGCTTCGGTATTGAAATAACCAAAGCTCAAGCGCACCAAACCTTCTTTGGTAGTTCCCAGCGTCTCATGCGCAAGTGCCGCACAGTGCAGACCTCCGCGTGCAGCAATGCCATATTCTTTATCGAGTGCGTCGACAACACGGTCCGCCGTCATGCCGGGCACAGCGAAGGAAACGTTTGCCACCCGCGGGATTATTGAGCCGCTGTTGTTGTTGCTGCCGGGAGAGTAAACGCGAATATTGTTGGAAGCATTCAGGAAAGAAATGAATGCATCGCTCAGCCTGATTTCATGCTGCAGAATGGCGTCGGCTCCAACGCTCTCGATGAAGTCGACACCAGCACCCAGGGCGGCAATAGCAGGACCAGCTGCAGTGCCGGGCTCCAGTCGGTCGGGGTAAACAATCGGCATCTGCATATCTTCAGAAGCGGAACCCGTGCCTCCGGCGATGAGAGGCTCCAGGTCATATTCTTTGGACACGTGCAAGAGTCCAAGTCCCGGCTGTCCCATCAGCCCCTTATGCGCAGAAGCGCACCAGAAAGAGATTCCCGGATGAATCAAATGTTGCTTTTCCAAACCGGCAGTCTGCGCAGCATCTATAAGAAGCGGTGTGCGAGCCACATGGCAGCTTGCTGCTACCGCACCTATATCAATTGCCTCACCGGTGACATTGCTGGCATGGACCGACGCCACCAGGCTCGGACGCACCTCGTTCAATAATCTGCGCAACTCGGCGACGGAAAAAATCTTGCCTGCTTCATAAGGGAGTTTGACTATATGAAGGTCAAATTCTGCGGCCAACTTTGTCAATGGACGCATAAGCGCGTTGTGCTCCAGCGAGGACACGAGCACGGCATCCCCTCTCTTGAGAACAGGACTCTGGCCCGTGGTCGAATTCGCCCTGGTCAGTCCGCGCAAGACCATGTTCAGCGAATAGGTACAACCAGGTGTGAAGATGAGGCGCTCTGATTCGCGAACCTTCAAAAAGTTAGCCACCTTCTCGCGCACGTCGAAGACATAGCGGGCTGAATTGAGTGCCAATCTGTGCGCACTCCTGCCCGGATTGGCTGCCTGCCGGAAATATTGGTCGGCAGCAGTATATACGCCCTCCGGCTTGGGATAGCTGGTGGCGGCATTATCCATGTAGGTATACTCGGGTTTGGCTCCCTCGGAGTTCATTTTTCAACGCGGCAAGGTCAAGAATTGCCATGCTAGCATTTCTAAATTGAACCAAGACTTCCACCTTTGAAGAATCACTTCGATTGAATTGACAAGCGCGGGGATTATGCGGCTCAGGCGATCTCAGAACTCTAATGTCGAGAAAGCGCCCGGGCGCAAAGCGGCCACTATTGCAGTCGCCGCCCTTGCATACCTGGCGACCGGTTGTGCCGTAGCGGGCAGCAGCGGCGGCAGTGAAAACGGCTGGCTGAGCGCCTTAGCTGCGATGACTGGCGCGCCCTCGCTCGACCAGATCGTCGATAAGCTAAACACTGAGCCGCCGCAGGCTACAAGCGAAAAACTCAAAGAGCTGATCGATCACCCTGGAGTGAGCCAGGCGACCAAGCAAGAAGCGTCCTACGTTTTGGGAAGGCTGCTGAAAAAAGACTGGAGCCCGGTCGGTGTGAGCGGGCAAGCGGATGAGACATACACGACCATGGTCGGTGTCTTCAAGAATGCTGCTAAATTTGCGCCTTTGAGCCAGCGAGCCAGCAAACATCTCCTCGACATAGCCACCAAAGCCGGCGATGATGCGCAGGTTCGCGAGTGCTTGCGAGTTCTCAAAGCGACAGCAAAGACACCGGAAGATAAAGCATATGCCGATTACACTCTGGGGCAAACAGTGCTCAAAGCCGGCGAGTATGATGCGGCCATGCAATTGTTCCAAACAGTCAAACAAGAAGCACCGGCAAGCAAGTATTCATATGGATCTTCGTACTATATTGCCGATCAGATTTTAAAGACTAGCCCGGCGCCTCCCCCCGAAGCGGCGGATCAAGCGATTGGACTCTTAAAAGACTATTTGAAAAACGCGCCCGATGGCCGTTTTGCCCCGGAAATCGCCGGACGGTTGGAAGCGCTTGCCGCTGCCGGAACAATTCAACTGACGCCGGCTGACTACGATGTTCTGGCTAAGGCTTATTACAATTTCGGCAACTGGTCGAATGCGTTGAAAGCCTGGAATAAAGCCGATCCGATGAAAAATCTTTTTTTCAGGTCAAGTGCCTTGATGCATATGAATCGGCACGATGAAGCAAAAGAGACTCTCATCGCCGCTATAAAGAATGACCCGACCAGCCGCTCTTACTCCGCAGCCGGAGAGCTTCTCAGCAATCCTCTCACAAAGGCGCAAGCGAGCGACCTCTGGAAAGCATGCCTGGCGGCGGCGCCAATCCATGCCGACGCCGCCCTGTGGAATGTGGCAATTAGAGCCAACGGCGATGAAGGACTGCCGTATTTTCGCGAGATTATCAAGAAATTTCCCACTTCCGCATATGCAGCGGAATCTTCCTGGTGGCTCTTCTGGCATGAGGTGAAGTCGGGTGATAAGAAACGCTACCCGGCGGCAATTCAGCTTGGAACCCAGGCCACACGGCAATATCCCGAGACACGACAGGCGGCGCGCTTACTTTTCTGGATCGGGAAATTGCATGAGCGTCTCGGACAGAAAGGCATGGCGATTAATGCTTACACAGCCGCTCACGAGCGCTTCCCCAGCAATTACTATGGCTATCGCGCTCGCCATCGCCTGGCCGCTTTGAGGCCCGGCGGTCATGATGCCGGCTGGTCCACGAAGGTTGGGCGCCCACATCCGCAACCGGATTGGCGCTGGCCGGAGCCGGAGGTGCCTGCTCCAAAAGCCGGAGCTGAAGCCGCTTTCGATCCAACATTCATGTCGCTGTTTCGCTTGAATCAATGGGATGAATGTCTGGAGATCCTGCCGTCATCGGCGCCGCGCACACTCAAATCAGCCATATATGCAAAGGCTGGAATGAATATGGAAGCGATTGGAGCAGCCAGCAAAATCACTGACGGAAAGCCGGTTAGGAATGAACTGTGGCAGGAATCGTACCCTCTGGAATTCGGACAATTCGTGGCGGCAAACGCGACAGAGCGGGGTGTAGACCCGCTTCTCGTGCACGCGCTTATCAGGGAAGAATCTCGATACAAGCCATCGGCTGTGTCACGTTCCCATGCCCTGGGCTTGATGCAACTCCTGGTCGGCACCGCATATGGTTCTGCCAAGAAAGTCGGAATTACTCTTTCGGGCGAAAGCGACATCACGCGCCCCGAGGTCAACGTTAAACTCGGCACTTATTACCTCTCTTACGCCATCCAGCGCTTCGGAGGCAACGCTATGCTCGGCGTCGCCAGTTACAACGGCGGACCCGGTGCAGTGGGAAGCTGGATGAGACGGCATGCCGCCTCAGGCTCCGGCGACTTCGACCTCTTTGTGGAGAATATCCCATTTCGCGAAACCCGAGACTACGTGCGCAAAGTCTTCGGCAGCTACTGGAACTACCAGACTCTCTACGGTAAGTAAGGCTTTTAGTGGAGGCTGGTTGTAAGGGCACATCGTATGCGCCCTCAGTTTTGAAGAATTCAATTCAAGAGTCCTGAATCTCCGAGCCCTCTGCAATAGAGGAAAGGAAGCATCTGATTGCTTCATTCGAGGTTCTAATCAATTAACCCCAACACAAAAGAGCGCATAAAATGCGCCCCTACAAGCAACCGCTTCCAACTACAAGTATCCGCTATCCCGAACTATCCCGCAGCCGACTTATTCAGCGAGCGCAGGCTTCTCGTGCGAGGCATCTTTCTTTTCTGCCAGACCCAACATTCTCATCCAGGAGCTGGCTCGCGGAGCCGCTTTCGCTTCAGATTCTTCGGGCTTGGTCGCCGGAACTTTGTAGCCGCAAGTGGGGCAAATGTGCTTGTTGGCCTGAATTCTAAATTGACAACGAGAACACAAGTAGTAAAGCATTTTTGCAGACCCCTCTCTCTAATTCGAGTATAACAGAGTAAATTTAGGCGAAACGGCTGATCCGGGTTGGGTCTTTAGTCTTTCCCTATTTTTTACTTCCCTCTTACCTGACACTTAGAAACGTGTTTTTAGGAGCAGAGATTCCGGTTTTACACAAAGACAACAAAACTGTTCAAATGCGCACCATTCTGACCTTTCCCACTTTGCATCAAGTTCTAGCAGCCGAGAAGGCTTTGCGAAAGGCTGACGATACGAAAAATGCGGTGCGCCCTACTCCTACTCCTCCGGGTTTGTCGAGCGCCATCTGCGGGATGTCGCTGGAGATACTACAGAAAGATCTGCAGCAGCAAGTTCTGGATTGCCTGACCAGAAATAACTTGAAACCGGCTGGTTTATACGAGATACAGGTATAGTTGCAGCGGAAAAAACAGGCATTAGCACCGGATGCAATACCAAAATTCTGAAAATCAAATATAAGATTTCCAGTCCACTCCGAGATCTTTCTGTGGCACTTCAGTCAGCTCCCGCTGGCATTGGTCACCGAGGCGTCCAACATCTTCTGATCTACATTCCATGACCCTTTCCATGACGGCACTGCGAGTGCGAGTTGGCAAGGCTGGAAGCTCCCATGAGAAAGATTAGAGACTAGCGGACTGGGGCCAGTAAGGTCGACTCCAGATTTAACCTGCTAAAAATCGCCGACGGGAGCGGAGAAAAAGTGGCAGCAAAATTACAGCCGTCGATCTCGGGCGCAGGTAAGCCTGAAGAAGCTGAAAACGCTAATTTCATCAGGCTTGTAATGACATGTAAACAGAGCGACTTTACATCGCTTTATAGGCTTTTGGCTTTCAGCTCTAGTACCACTTAAGTACTTTCAAAATTCCTTCTCTATCAAAAGACATCACAACTGCCTCGGTAACTTAGCTTCCTCCACTTAACCTACTGTGAAAAACGGCACCCTGTGCCGTTTGGAAGCTGCCGAATGATAGAGAAACCCATAGCGCGAACTCGCAAGAGCAGCGCTGTGTGCGGACGTACGACGTATGCAACACCAAGTAGCGTGCGTTGTAGTGTCCGCTAACCTGGAACGCGTAAGCGCTCCCAAGCCTGGAACGCGTAAGCGCTCCCATAAGGAAGAACCGAAAACGGTGATTCCGGGTTCCTCCGGAAGATGCCGATATCTGCAAACCCGACTGCCGCATTTGAATCCCGCGAGGACATTGCGGCGGACATGTATACAGGAGCTATGTCATGAACAAACCTGTTGAACTGGTTCTTGGCGCCGGAGGCGTCAAGGGCTACTTCCACATCGGTCTGCTCAAAGCTGTAGAGGAGCTCGGCATCAAAGTCGGCAAGGTGACTGGCGTGAGTGTGGGCGCGATCGTCGCGACCTTCTACACAAACGGCATGTCCTCCGACTTGATCCTCAAGCTCTTCCTGGAAGCCCACGAACAATCAGGTAACCCGCTCTTACTGGCCAGCGCCGTCACGGTGCCGAACATGAAGAGCTTCCTGGTCGGAATGAGCTTCCTGAGCCTCGAGAAGCCCTGGGAAGAGGCAGTTGAGCGTCTCGGATTGACGCCCAACGAGAGGCTGCGCATCGTCGCTTGCGACGCGCGCACCAAGGCTGGTGTCCTCTTCAAGGGCACCGACTACAAACTGCATGTCGCTTTGAGCGCTTCCGGCGCTCTGCCCGGCGTCTTTCTGCCTGTGCACTTCGGCGAAATGCTGCTCATCGACGGCGCGGTACACCACCGCAACCCCGATGAATATTGCGAGACGACCGCCATCATCTCGGCGCTCGGCTTCGCAAAGCGGCTCACCCTCGAGCCGCAAGACCCGATCTCGTTCTACTACCAGTGGCGAGAGGTCTATCTTCCGCTGGTGAAACAGCCCAGCGAGGTCGACCACGAGCGTCATGTCGTTGTCTCGCACGAGGCCGACGACATCTGCGGACTGGCGTTCAACCTCAGCCAGAAGCGCTGCCTGGAGATGTACGAAGCGGGCTACCAGCACGGCATGCAAGTTCTGCAGCAAGCGATCGCCGAAGGCAAGATCGACGGCGGAAGCAAGAACGCGGGACAAGCACACTAACACGAAGGAGAAGAAACGATGCACACCTTGGACTTACAGAAACGAATCCTCTCCTTCGCCCATCGCGACGGTGTCACCGAGCCGCAAGGCGAACTGGCCGGGCTTGCCGACAAGCTCGGGCTGGAGATACCGTCCACAGTGCTGAAAAGCGCACCGCCTCAGTTCGTGGCGTTGCAGATTGCCCTTGTCGGCGGCGAGCGCGTCGAGCACCATCTCGACGAACTCGTCTCCACAGGCGCGATCAAGGAAGACAACCAGCAGTCCTGACCAGGGGCTGACCGGCACAAGAAAAACCTGTCCCGGGCGTGCGCCTGGGGCACTGGAACGCGCTTCGCGCGGTCCCGAAAGAAAGTTCAGTCTTCTTCAGAGAAAGGCACACACACATGGTTCGTGTTGACACACTCCTTCTTGCCAAGTACGGCATTTTTCAACCAACGCGCCGCTGCGGCCCCATGGCGATGACCGTCCTCCACCCGATCGACACCCTCACAAAGGAGGATCGGGAGGACCTCAGGGACTTCGCTCTGTTTGTCGTGGCGCAACACGACCTCGATGACACGCCTGCGCGCGGTCATCGCGATCCCGCGAGCGCCACCTATCGGATGGCGGCACGGGACGACCTCGACTTCGACGATGAAGACGAAGGAGTTCTTCACGACGGAGACTAGACGCGCAAGCGTCAAGGAAAAAGAAAATACTGTGCTTGCAGTGCGCAACCAGCACTGCAAGCCAACTTGCGAAAGAAACCAGGATGGTTATCGACCTTCTGATCTACGCCGCCGTCACTCTGGTGACGCTCAGGTACGCCGCTCCCTGGCTGACGTCGGGCAAAGTTGCATTTACCGCACGTGAGGGCAATGTTCTCATGCCGCGGCTGGCCGCCGTCGTCATCATCACCGTGCTCTACGCGGTTTTGAGCATCGCTCTCAATATGGTGGCGCCCTTCATGGGGCAGCTTTTGGTCGGCATCATGGGCAAGGGTCTGGCGACCGGGTGCGCCTACGCGCTCCTCTTCTCATCGTTGGATGTTCTCATCATGGCGCTCTCCATCAAGGGAGTGTCCGCAGTGATGAAGAAGTCCATCACAGCCGAGACCTTCGTCCAAGCCGTTTACGCATCGCTGATCGTCACCGTTCTGGCGACGATTGCGCAGACTGCATTCGCTGTCGCGGTGCTCAACATCGCACAGTGAAGAACGGCGACTGAAGACACTGCGGACGGCGGGCATGATTTTTGTGCCTGCCGTCCTGTCTTCTTAAACGCGCGTACCATGCCGTTTCTCTTTAATTGCCTGGTTTATTATATTCTTTAGTATAACTCGGGAAAAGAAAACAGTGACATCATATATGGTGGTATTAAAGAAAATCGAATGGTACGGGAAGCCGGTTTTTAAGCCGGCCTCCCGCATCTTCGAACCAGTCAGACGGCGATGCTTTGCATCGCCGTCAACTGGGACCTACCG
>JAYRNY010000753.1:0-2582 GCA_041911975.1 bacterium
GTTTCCATTTTCTGCGGCGTAATCTGATATTCGCCCGCATTATTCGGCCAATGAACAACATACACATCTTGCGAACTAGGGCAGCGTATCATGTCCGCCAGTGTTTCACGCCCTTTTGGCAGCAATGCCATCGCAGCCAGCGAGCACTCAAAGCCGCCATTCGGATAACGGGTAAAAGAAATAATTCCGTCCGCACCTTCGGCGGCGATGATCTCCGCCGTAAATGCAGCATCGCGAGGACGACTGCTCGACGAGGATGAGGTTCTGGATGTACCGGATGAAGCAGGGGAAGCAGTTGTTCCAGAGCTTGGGCCCACCGCGTTTGATAGCGCCTGACGGCCCTCCTCCGTTTTCATTAGCTCGTCGATGCTTTTCCCTCGCAAGTGCACCGGCAAACCAGCCATGCCTGAGCCGGCAGCAACAGGAGCCGCACCCGGAAAAAGTTTTTCAGCGTATGGTGCTTCCGCGCTCGCTGCAAAATTCGTGGTCACGTATTGCGCAAGTTGCTGTGCGCGAGGAAGTCTTCCAGCAGCTTTGCTGGCGAGCGCGGCGTAATAGTACAATCGCGGGCTGGGTGCAGATGTCCTTATCAGCGCCTCAAAGGCATCAGCTGATTGCGCGAACTTTTGCTGAGTGTATAGAGCATATGCACTCTTAAGCGCAGCTTCAGAGGCAGCACCGGCTGCAAGCATGACGCCACTATTCTGGAAAAGGAAAAATGAAAGCGCCAAAATTCCGAAGATTGAACGCTTCTTCCTACGAATTTTTGTAATCATCAAACCAACTCAGTCTGTTTTTGTGAAACTCTAGAACTCGTTAGATATGCGCCTTCGCGACCTGTTGATAGTACTTCTTGAACAGAGAAATGTGCATCTTGAACACACCATCGTCAAGCTGCTCGAATTTCTCGTGTCGAGTATCGCTCTTCAACACAAAGCGACGGGAATTAGCACCGTGCGGATTTCTCATTTTGATCATTCCGCTGGAAGGCTCAAACCCGATGATTGTATAGGCGTGGCTGGGCTCCACAAGATATGGCATGCCTGAAGGATAGGAGTAGGGACTCTCCGATCCACAAATGATCGGATTTTGAGACTTGACAGCACCATCAATGAAAGACGACAGCTCTTGATCTGATGCTTCTCCAGGATCAAGCGTCTGCGCTCGTTGCCCGGTCAAACAACTGAGCCCTTCCGCCAGCAAATTGCCGTTGTCTTCGGGAAACTTCAACACTTGCCCGCACTCAATTAGCGTGGCCCAGAGAGCTTTGCTGTGAATTCTCTTTTCTTCGAGCAGCTTTTCATCAATGTTGTAAATTTTTCCATCACCCGGAAAGCGGACAACATACTCGCCTTCTTTTTGACCGTAACTGACCATGTCGGCCATAAGTTTCTGACCGCGTGGCAATGATGCCAGAGAAGACATCGTGCTTTCAAACCAGCAGTTTGGGTAATACATCTGGTCGATGCCGTTTGCACCCTCACGGGCAATGTCTTCAGCAGTAAACACGCGCTCTCCAGGTCGTCCGCCCTTCGTTTTAGCTCTCATAGGCGAAATCTTGGAAGCTTCATTCATTTTCGCCGTTGCTATGGCTACTGCCTTCTTCGCGAGTTGCTCTTGAACATACTGCCTGCCTTCCGGAGTCTTCAGCATCTCCTCGGTGCTTTTTCCTTTCAGTGACTCAGGTACAGGATCGGCAGCTTCTTCACTCGCTACGACAGGTGGTACAGCATCTGGAAATACTCTACGTGCCATGCCGGCTTCTTGAGACGCTGGAAAATTCGTCGAGATGTACTGGCAAAGCTGCTTGGCACGAGCAGTGCGATTGCACGCCCTGTTCGCCAATGCCGCGTAATAATACAGCCGAGCGTTCGGCGTCGAGCTTCCAATGAGCGCTTCGAATGCGTCTGATGACTCGCGATATTTTTGCGCCGTGTACAGGGCCCAGGCACTGCGCAATGCCGTTTCACTCACGGGACCGGCAGCCGAGACAGCCAGCGCAGAATAAGAACAGAGCAGCAACCAGGCAGCAGACTTCAATATTCTGCCGCGAAGGACAAAAGCGCGATTTGCGCGAATTTCTTTGCTCATCAAAAAATCCACCCAGCCGATGAAGAGACAGAGAATATATAAAAAGGCTATTCCTAATTATTACCCCATTTAACTGTTCCGGGAACCTGAGATTTGCGGATCGGTCCATTTTTTACCAAATGGCTATTAGGAACGCTGGACACCCAAAGCAGTCATCCTGCGAGGCATTCCGCACCTGCAACTGTCGACCTCGGGCGCCAGAACGCTTAGAATACATGTTAAATTCGTGAGGAAACAGGCAGACAAGGGGGCCGGGTGTCGGACTTTCTCAAAAACCTCCAAATGGTGGAGGAAGCCGTAAAAGGCGCGACCAAGGGCTTTATGGCGAAATTCGACGCCATGACCTTCAAAATGACCATTGGCGGGCTTAAAAGCGACGACCCCACCGCGGTAATGATTTCCATCGAGCAGCTTGCCAAGGAAAAACGCGACATCAGTATCCCGCCCTTGTACGTAGTCTGGAAGGGGCATCCCGTTCAACAAGTGCGCGA
>JAYRNY010000754.1:0-2816 GCA_041911975.1 bacterium
CTGCCGGAGCGCAGTGCTTTGCCTGAATCAGGAGGACTGACAATCTTGCCTGCTGATTATGGCGTGCAAAATGTCTATTCTCAAAATGCCGTCCCCTTTGATAGATGGTCAGGGCTGGGAGCCAGAGCAGCGCAAGTCGGCGGTTCAAGCCTGGACGGATACGGCGCGGGTCCCGACTATAGAGCCATGAGCCCGAAAAGGGCCCTGGACTCATACAAGCCCGGAAATGAGTACAGAAGTTGGGCTGGTTTAGAAACTGAACGCGAATACAAAGCCCGGCACGATCGCGAAGTGCGCAGGATGTTCCAAGAAATTGAGAACACAGATGATCGCAAATACGAACAAAGAGTAGAGAAGATGGGTGGACGCTTACCTGAAATCAATATTCCGGCGCCCAGCGAGGAGCAACGTCTCGCCGCTAATGACTATGTAGACAAGGCGACCAGAGAGAGCAAAGAATTCGATAAATTGAACGGAAGCAGAACCACCGAGCAACATTTCGAAGACGCCAGTAAGCTGCAAAAGGCGATTCTAGCTGGAGACGTGAAAGCAGTCCAGGCAATTATGGACAGTTACAAGGGCGACACCCGGGGTCTGCAAAAGGTAATACACGAGTCAGGCAATCTCGTTTCTGGTGACGCAATCGTTCACTATTTTGAGAATCGCGACGGCTCTACCACCATGACAGTCAATACAGATCCAACTGAGAGTCAGCCGATACAACCGGTGGTTTCATTCACAAATGACGGAAAGACCGCTCCCAAAATTTCCGGTCATGCCACGCTCAGTTCCATCAGCACCGGCGCCCAGCACATGGTGAACGACAGCTTGCCCGGCGATCCCACGCCTGAAAAAGCGCTGGCGAACATCGGCAATGCCGCCACTATACGTTTAGCGAGGCGGAATCACTAAGTAAGACGCATTGATAGCTGGGAATCTCAAAAGCGAATCGGTGTATTGACGGCGCGGCGAAGTGGAGTGAGGGCTCGGTTTACGGCCCGATTGCCGAGATTGTTGGCGCGACTGGCAGCCCGATTGCCGAGACTGTTGGCACGGCTGGAAACGCGATTGCCGACGCGGTTCACTGTCTGCTGCAGCCGGGAGTTGCCACTACGGCGGCTCTGCGTTTTTTCTTCAGCGTTGTCAGGAACGTTCAGATCCTGCCCACGCTTTTGAGTTATCTCCGGCTGAAATTCCTCAATCTTACCGGTATCAATTTTTCCACTATCGCCGGCAGCCTGTTGTGGTTTTGAACTTCCTGAAGTGCTAACAAAATCTGATTGCCGCGCTCGCTCGCGACTTTCATCAGCTTGCTGCCTCATTTCTTGGCTGCGGGCTCTCCTTTGAGCGCGCTCTTCTTCACTCCGCCGAATCTTTTCAGCGCTACGCTCTCTTAGAGCCCTGTTTTGATCACCGGCGCTGCCGGCATAGGCTCTGCCTGAGCTGCCGCCTCGTGCGGAAGGAAGATCAACAGTATGCGGCAAAGTTGGCATTCCTTGCGGAGCTGTAGGCTCGTTGGAATTAATAGGCTGTGAGAATGGGTCAACGTTTTCTCCGGCAATGACCGGACAGAAAGACAGCATAAGGAGCACCAGACTCATGGACAACTCCTTGATACGTCTCTTTCTAACCATTGTGAATCTCAGTGATTTGAAGAGGGAAAACTAAGTTCCGTCTGCCTTCGTATTATTTGCAGCCACAGGCATCAGGATCAGCCAAGAATTAGCCGTAACCCTACTATATGCTTATCGATGCCAAAAAGCACTCGTTACCCAGCGCCTTTCGCTCTTACTGTTCTGCCTTACGAAATGGATTCCCGAGCAGAAGTTACACACGCGATTTTTCGAACCTCGGTCACTGCGCACCAGCTGGTTTTTACACCGCACGCCTGATCAACCTAGCGCTCATGAAGCAGCTTAAGTGGTAATGCCAATACTTTGCCAAATGGCAAACATAAAGTGGTTGCATGGATAGCTCCCCCTTTAGCACAACACCTTAATAAGCTAGGTCCCCTAACTGAAACACCGGCGAATCGCGCAAGACGCGCCGCTGATTTTCTTCGATTGACACGGAGTATTAGTGATGACAAACACCCAACCTGTCGAAGCTGAAGCAACTAAAACAATGGATCGTTTTCACGATGCACTGAATGGAAAAGGCACAATAACGAGCTGTCTCGACGAAATCCAAAAGGAAAGAGAATCCTATGGCATGGGCTCGGATAAAGAACAGATATACACAGAAAGAGTGCGAGCAAAGCTGTGCAAAGAAGGAATTCTTCCGGAAGTGAGCTTGATGTATGCAAAAGAAAATATCGGCTACATGGCCTGCAATCCCTGCGCCGACGCTAAGGATCTGCGAGTTACAGACGAGTCGATGAAGCAATTCCGCGTTGCCGAATACAAGCACATGAGCGATGTCGAAAAGGCGATGAATCACTATCTCATGAATAAGTCGGATGAATTGAAGAACGAAGGCCTCATTTGCGGCGGCTTGCTGGGTAGTGGCAAGTATTTCTCAGTAAGTGACGTTGATGCCGTGCTCAACAAAGAAAAAAGCTCTAAAAGCGAAAACGCGAACAACAAGAGCGAAGCATCAACAATCATCTCGCAATTGGCTGCAAACGATGGCAAGTTGCTCAAACAATTGACAGACCGCGATGCCAAAGGCATCACGAAAGAATGGATGGAGTGGGAAGAAGAACTGCGCGGCGCAAACAATAAGAGAATGACCGGACCAGAACACAGAGCATTCCTCCAACTTGGGCAAGTATTCGATCAAATTGACAGGGGTGACGGAGTAATTAACATCGAAGA
>JAYRNY010000755.1:0-1903 GCA_041911975.1 bacterium
GAGCGTGTCAAGCAAGATTTCATTGCCATGGTCAGCCACGACCTGAGATCTCCTCTTATGTCGATCGATGCGAATCTGGAATTGATCAAGACTATTTACGAGAAGAATTTGACGAAAGAGATCAAAAACCATGTCGAGGCAGCTCAGAGCAATGCAGACCGATTACTTTCCATGGTCACGAAATTACTGAATCTGGAACGACTAGAATCCGGTATGTTTCAGTTCGAATTGTCTAGGTTCAAAGTTGTTGATACCGTCAATAATGCCTGGGACTCATTGCGGCATCTGGCGGAGGCACGTGGTATTCAATGGCATTGTTCCAAGAACGACATCTCATTGAAAGCCGATCAAGAGAGTATCGGTCAAGTGGTTTCGAATTTTCTGAGCAATGCGATAAAATTCACTCCGGACAACGGATTGATTGAGTGTCTTGTCGAAAGCAAAGATGAATGTGTTTGCATAACGGTCGTCGACCGGGGTCCTGGAATACGGGAGGCCGATTTGCCATATGTTTTCGACAAATTTCGTCAGTCTGGCACTGCGGCAATGAAGAAGAAAGGCACTGGATTGGGGCTTGCCATATGCAAGCTGATTGTAGAATGTCATGGCGGAACGATTGGTGCTGAAAGTAAAGTGGGCGAAGGAAGCCGCTTTTGGTTCAGAATTCCCGATGCGGGGTCTGACGCGCTTGCCGAGCATTCTAAGGCTCAAGACGATATCCAACATTCCTGATCGTGCGAATGAGAGGGGGAGAACCCATATCAATCTTCTGTCTCAATCGCAGAAAGGTTGTGCGCACAGTGTCAATGGAAACATCAGCATCCGTCGACCAAATTTTGTTAAAAAGGTCTTCTGCAGAAAAAACGCGACCGGGATTTTTCATCATCAATTCCAGGATATTGAACTCCTTCGGAAACAGGCTAACGTCATTTCCGCCCTGCGAAACGGTCCTTTTGTCGGGATCCAGCTCTATATCTCGGACGCGAAATGTTTTGGTCTGCTGTATTGGTTGCCGCCTTAGCAAAGCGCGCACTCTGCCTTTCAGCTCAAGGGTGTCGAATGGCTTGACCAAATAATCGTCGGCACCGGAATCGAGTCCTGTAACTTTATCGGCAACAGTACCCATCGAAGTCAAAAAGAGAACCGGCGACTTGCCTCCAGATTGACGATATTGTGTGCAAATAGCTGGACCGGTAGTATCGGGCAGTTGCCAATCAAGGATCAACAAATCATAGTCGTCTGTCGCTAAGTACTCCTGCCCGTCCTTTCCGTTGTGCACTTTGTCGATGACATGCTTTTCTTGCGAGAGTGCATTGGCCACCAGCTCGGCAACGGCGATGTCGTCTTCGATAATGAGAATCTTTGCCATGGTTGACGCAGGGCGCTACGGATTTTACCCATATCCATTTTACCGGCAGTCAACTCAGCGGTGAGCGTCTGATATGTGATCTGGAATTTGCTCGTTATTCTTGCTAATTGCCGAGTGTGCGCTTCGGCGACTGATCCAATTCCTTGCTCATGGACGCATAGTCGTATTTGCTGCTTACTACAACTGGCTTAACTCCGGATCTGCGCATGATGTCGATAACATCGAGTGCACCATCGCGCAGCAAGTCCTGGTGCTTGCGGCCGGCAGCGAGGTCCTTGAGAAACCTTGTAACCTCTATAGCCTCTTTAGTATCGCCGGACGCCAGCGCTCGCAGACTGCGGCCAAGAGTGTTGGGAGGTCCCGAAACTCTTTCGGAAAGTGCCATGACTCCTGCAGCTGCAGTACTTATGGGGGATTGAGGAACCGCATACGCGTCGAACAGTTTGGTGGCGATGTCCTGCGCGCTTGCATATCCATCGTATTGACCGTCTTTTTCATCGAGATAAGCCATCCAGGACTGTGCGCCTTCATCGA
>JAYRNY010000756.1:0-6082 GCA_041911975.1 bacterium
ACCAGCTACACTGTTCTAGAGCTGCTTCTATATGCGTGTCTATATCAGCTCCCCAAATACTTCCTAGTCAAAGAGTAAGTTCATTGTGTACGAGGCCTCTGTCCAAAACAGCGAATTCTCGTATAGATGAGGACCAGGTATCTAACTCTCCTCACAACAGAATCAAATCGAACGCCCTCAAGGCGTTTAACGACTCCAACACAACTGATGCATAGGATGCATCTTGGTTGGGTAATCGATGCCAGTTAAGTGCCAAAAACGACCGTTATTATGTCTGCAATGCCCCAAATGGTGGGGGTTTTCTACGAAAGAGGGTGCGGGGAATACGTAGTAGATAGACAACAGTCACCCAAATTTAGAAACCGACAAAGACTACAAACTCAACTCTTACAAACACTTCAGGACTTTCATGCAAACGAAATCGAGCCGACAGGCGCTCCCCAAAATGGTGCGGATTAACTTGCTAAAGCCTCACAGGCGCTGTTATAAATGGCTCAGTCCCTCCCGCCCGACCGCCATGCACATAAAAGCCTATCGTCTCGCAAGTCTATTAATCGCTGCCCTCTGGCTGGCCTCAATCGTCATCCCAGCAGAGGCGAGAAATCATTATGTGCGCGAAACACAAGGCACGGTCGAGATCAGAGGCTGGGAAAAAGGGATCATCAAAAAGAACCCCAACCTCAAGCGTTGGCATTGGATGCCCATTACGGCAGCCTACAATCATATGAAGCCTGTCGCACCTTCCAAGAAACCTTGGAAGGTCTATCGCGTTCTGCGCAAAGCACCGCCGGATCGCATTGTGCAAAATCCTCACTACATTCGCATGAACCATGTGTCGCTGCCGACTGCTCGCAATAACGACGGCAGCATGCGCCGCAACCCGCGCGTCAGCAATCCGCTCGTGACGCATGATGTAGATGGTTCAATGCGCGCTCGCGATGTTGAAGCAAAACTGCGAATGCAGCGCACACAACCGCAACTCGCCATGCGCGATATAAATGCCGGGCTTTCGCTGCCGGTAGTCAGAGGCCAGTACAGAATGGCAAAGCATGAAGTGGCAGGATATCTGGCAAGCAGGAAGACAGACATCAAATTGGCAACGCACGACCTCAATGGTCAATTGGCAAACAGGGCTGTGGCTGGCAGATTAGGCAATTCTACTTCAAGAAATGTTGATGGACGTTTGATTTCTGAGAACGTCTCTGGACAGATGGCATCAAGAACAACGTCGGCTGAAATGTTGACACCAATTGAGCGCCGCTATGATTTCACTTACCGTGGACCGAACGAAGGCTTCGACGACACGCCGACTTTCTCCAGCGGTATGCAATCAACTTCCGGCAAAGTCACTGCTAAGATCAGAAGATCTCGCTCGAGTAAGTACTGAGAAGGAACGTTCATGTGGGTCGACGCATGGCATCGCCCCTACATTAAGAACCAACTGTAGCAGCAGTTTGCGCGCCGATAGAGCAACATCAGCGAGCAATCTTCGCCGTGACGTCCTGCGCTTCTCTCTCTTTGTTTTGCAGTTTCAGCACTCTGGCATAACCGGGCAGCATTCGTTTGCAGTGGTTGATCTGTTCCGGGCTCATGCTAGATTTGCCGCTGTCATAGGCGCTCATCGCCAACTTGTATGCCTTTTCGGACTCGGCGTAGTTGTTCAGCCCACGATAGGCGTCACCCATCATCGAGTAGGCAGTGACCACGCCATCGGGCGCCAGATGTCCAGCGTCCGCGAGGTGCCATTTTGCAAATGTAATCAGATCCGCCCAGCGATTTTTGCCGGTATAGCCGTTTGCCACTTCCACAAATGCCGACTCCAACTGGCTGCTGGCAAAGCCGTCGGAATTGCTGCGATCGCTCGAAGGTAGAGCCTTCGGCATGGACTGACGCATTCTGGTCGCGTCGATCACCATTTTGGCAGCTTCATCCAGCCGGCCCGCTCTACTCGCTTCAATCGCCTTTTGAGAAAGGTCGCTGATTTCTTTTGAACCCGCCAAAGCCAACTGTGGAGCAGCAATCAAAAGACCAAAAGCGAGTACGAGGGGTACCAGTTTGTTTGAGGATCTCAGTTGTTTCACGACAAAACTCCTACTTCAAATTGGATCTACTGCTCGGGCGGCATTTATGCCGCCCACATTACGGACGGATGAGCGAAGGGCGCCAAGGAGGCGGCCGAAGCGAGAACCGGAAGAGCGCGGAGGGTGATGCGAAGCATAGCCCGGAGCGCTTACAAACTGACTGCCGCCCCTACTTCATCAGACTGCTACTTGGCTGTGGTGAGCTCTTTTACCGTGCCGAGCGCCTTTTTCAAATCGTCCATCAGGTCATCGAGATCTTCGATACCGACAGAGAGGCGAACCAGCCCGTCGACGAAACCGCGCGCTTCACGCTCGGCCTTCGGCACTGCTCCATGAGTCATTACTGCCGGGTGAGTCATGAGCGATTCGATGCCGCCCAGACTTTCGGCGAGCACGAAGAGCTTGGTGGCTCCCATGACTTTCTTGGCATTATCCAATCCGCCTTTGACGACGAATGTGACCATGCCGCCGAAACCGCGCATTTGCTTTTTGGCAAGCTCATGTTGCGGGTGCGACTTCAAACCGGGATAGAGAACGCGTTCTACCGCAGGGTGGCTTTCCAGGAATTTGGCGATTTCGGCCGCATTCTTCTCATGTGCCTGCATGCGGATAGCCAGCGTCTTCAGACCACGCATGGTCAAGTAGCAATCCATCGGACCGGGAGTTCCGCCAATTGCATTTTGGTGGAATTTGACTTGTTCGTAAGCTTGCTCGTCATTCGTTATCACTGCACCACCGACAACATCACTGTGCCCGCCGATGTATTTGGTCGTCGAGTGAACGACGATGTCGATACCGAAATCAATAGGGTTTTGCAAATACGGGCTGGCGAATGTGTTGTCGATTACAGTCCAGAGTTTGCGCTCTTTTGTGCTGTGCTTCTTGGCGATATCAACCAGTGCTTTCAAGTCGACAAGACGCAAAAGCGGATTTGTCGGTGTTTCGAACCAGAGCATTTTGGTGTTCGGTCTGATTGCCTTTTCGATGTTTTCCGGCTTGGATCCGTCAACATAGGTGAAGGTCAGACCGTAGCGGGTGAGTACCTTTTCGAACAAACGATAGGTACCGCCATAGACATCTTCTTCGCAGACGACATGATCGCCGGCTTGAAGCAGATTCATTGTTGCCGAAGTGGCAGCCATGCCCGATGCGAAACAGAGCCCGAACTTGGCGTTCTCGAGTGAAGCCAGGCAGTTTTCCAGAGCGGTTCTGGTGGGGTTGTTGCTGCGCCCGTACCAGTAGCCTTTGGCTTTGTATTGATCCAGTTCTTCGTGCACATATGTCGATGTGAAAAAGACCGGCACATTTACAGCGCCTGTATTCGGCTCGGGATCTTGCCCGGCGTGAATAGCGCGAGTGGAGAATTTCATTTTGTCTGTACCGGACATTTACTTCTTCGCCCCCATTTTGGTTTCTTCTTTCTTGTGCTTAACGAGTTCTTTCTCGACTTCTTCATGGCTGCCTACGGCTTCGCGCAGGTGGGTCATGATATCGAATTTGGTAACCACTCCGACCGCTTTGCCATCTTTGGTCAAAACGACTAGGGAATTGCCGAGGCGGAAAGTCTTGTAGAGCTGGTCGATTTCAGTGCGAACATCAAGCTGCGGGAATGGTCTTCCCATGATGGACTGCACGGTGACTTTGGCCGGGTCTTTGCGTTCGTAGACTACTTGCATAGCAACCAGGTCATTGATATGTCCGACGTTCTGGCCGTCTTCAGTGACGACCGGAATCTGGTCGACCTGGTGCAATTCCATAAGCTCAATCGCGTGTTGAACGTTTTCGCCAGGGCTGACCACAATCATGTCAGGCAATTTGCCGCGCTTGCGTTTGCGCTCGATCAAATCGCTGGCGTAATAGGTATGTCCGGGAGCCGGAAGGAAACCGTTTTCCATCATCCACTCATCGGAAAATACTTTGCTCAAGTATCCACGTCCGCCGTCCGGAAGTAGAACCACTACAACATCTTTCTCGGTCAATTTTTCGGCGATGCGCAGCGCCGCGGAAGTTGCCGTACCGGACGAGCCACCCACCAGGATGCCTTCCTCTTGAGCCAGGCGGCGGGCCGTGATGAATGAGTCTTTGTCGCTCACCCTGACGAACTCATCGATAAGTTTCAAATCAGCATTGCGCGGCAGGAAGTCTTCTCCTATGCCTTCGACCTTGTAAGGCTGAGCCATGTCGCCGGAATAGATGGAGCCTTCAGGATCGACACCGATTATTCTGATGCTTGGATTCTTCTCTTTCAAATATCTTCCGATACCGGATATGGTGCCGCCGGTGCCTACGCCTGCAACAAAATGCGTCACCTTGCCGCCGGTTTGCTCCCAGATTTCAGGCCCGGTGGTGATTATGTGCGCACCAGGATTGTTGGGGTTGGCGAACTGGTTTGGTTGGAAAGCGCCTGGAATTTCAGCGGTCATTCTGTTGGCAACCGAATAGTAGCTTTCGTGAGAGCTGGCTGATACGGAGGTCGGAACCATGACCACCTCTGCACCGTAAGACTTCAAAAGGTTTATCTTCTCTTGGGCGACCTTGTCCGGGCAGATGAGGATGCAGCGATAGCCTCTCACCGCGGCAATCTGAGCCAGTCCAGTGCCGGTGTTGCCGGAGGTCGGCTCGATAATGGTGCCGCCCGGCTTGAGAAGCCCGGCTTTCTCCGCCTCTTCGATCATCTTGAGGGCCGGCCTGTCCTTCACGGAACCACCCGGATTGAAACACTCCACTTTCGCGAGAATAAGCGGCTTCAGCCCCTTCGAAAGCTTGTTAAGCTTTACCAGCGGCGTGTTACCGACCGTCTCCAGGATGTTCTCGTAGTACTTCACGTGAAGCAGCCCTCCTATTTGAGCCCGTAGCGTCGCATTGCGGCCATAAACAAAAAACAGGTACTAATTATATGGGAGCAAGTTAGAATTGCTGCGATATTAAGAATAGAAGCGGTATTTAGGATTTAGCAATAAACGACAGATGGCGATGACAAGCGAAAAACACGTCTACGGACCCCAGGATCAGGCAGGTTTTGACGAGCAGAAGTCACTGGGACAACCAGGTGAGTATCCCTTCACCCGGGGCATCTATCGAGACATGTACAGAAGCCGCGGCTGGACAATGAGACAGTACGCCGGTTTTGGCAACGCGCGCGAAACAAACAAAAGGTTCCGCTATCTCCTGGCTAACGGTCAGACGGGTTTGTCCACAGCTTTCGATCTGCCGACGCAAATGGGCTACGACTCAGACGATCCACTGGCTCTGGGCGAAGTCGGCAAGACAGGCGTGGCAATCGACAGCCTGAAAGACATGGAAGTTTTATTCGATCAAATTGATCTGGGCAAAGTTTCCACATCGATGACAATCAACGCGACAAGCGCCATCTTGCTCTGTATGTACCGCGCCGTCGGCAAGAAACAGGGCGTCGACTCGAAGCTTTTGCAAGGCACGATTCAAAACGACATCTTGAAAGAATACGAGGCGCGCAACACCTATATTTATCCGCCGACTCAGTCAATGAGGCTGATTACCGACATCTTCGAGTACTGCGCAAGAGAGATGCCCAAGTGGAATACCATTTCAATTAGCGGCTATCACATTCGAGAAGCGGGCGCTACAGCGGTTCAAGAGCTTGCCTTCACTTTTGCTAATGGAATTGCCTACGTAGAGCAAGCACGTTCTCGCGGGCTCGACGTCGATGTTTTCGCGCCCCAGCTGAGTTTCTTCTTCGTCGCTCAAATGGATCTCTTTGAGGAAGTGGCCAAGTTCAGAGCAGCCCGAAGAATCTGGGCGAAGATTATGAAAGAGCGGTTCGGCGCCAAAAATCCCAAGTCGATGATGCTCCGTTTTCACGTGCAGACGGCCGGCTCCAGCCTTACTCCACAGCAGCCGGACAACAATATCGTGCGCACAACAATCGAGGCTATGGCTGCTGTCCTGGGCGGCGCGCAATCTCTGCACACAAATTCCAAAGACGAAGCGCTCTCTTTGCCCACCGAAGCATCGGCCCTGAC
>JAYRNY010000757.1:0-1797 GCA_041911975.1 bacterium
AAACGTGTTTTACGGTTTCCATTTTTCTGGTCTCCTTGCGAAGTGCTGGCGGAATTGTCCAAATTCCGAGGGTTGGCGGCATCGAAATATATGAGTCTCTTGCTCCTTAAATCCAGCCAATTTCTTAAGCCAAACCAGCCAATTGACTAACACATTTAGGCAGCGAATCCAACTTGCCTCATCGTACATCAGTCCCTTGGCAAAATCACCTAATCTGGTAAAATACGATCAAAATGCGAACAGCGTTAGTTTTCTCCACTCCACCGGTGACTAAGATGGACGACATTGACCTAAAGCTATTAGCCTCGCTCAAAGAGGACGCCAAGCGAAAGTATTCCGACCTGGCCGATCTGTTGAATCTCTCAGCACCGTCGGTGCATGCCCGGGTGAAGAAACTCGAGCAGCTGGGAGTGATTCAGTCTTATACGATCAATTTGAATCCGAAGCTTTTGGGGGCAAAACTTACTGCCTTTGTGAGAGTGACCACCGAAGGTGTCGCCTGCATGGACATTCCGGCCTCTTTCGAGCCTTTCAGCGAAGTGGAAGAATTGCATTCCGTTGCCGGCGAGGAGAGCCTTTTGCTTAAGGTGAGAACTCGCGACACCGAATCTCTGGATGTCTTGCTCGACCAGATTCGCAAGATTCCGGGGGTGAGAAAGACCGTTACCAGTATCGTGCTGGGCACGCGCATCGACAGGGGAACGGACCCGACCGCTTTCAATGCCGGCACAGGTTCAAACGGCACAAGCAACGGGAATGGAACATCCAAGTAACAAACAAATAACTGTAGGGGCGGCATTCTTGCCGCCCGCGCTCCCGGCAACTTATAAAACCTTTGCCCCAAGGAATATCTAGAGGACCTAAAGGGTACAATTTATCTTACCTAGCACGAAATGCATTGAGACCCGGCGCGCAAGCGATTGGTTTTACCAAATGGGTCATGTAACCGGACCACTGTTTGTCGAAGCACTTGAGTCGTTTAGTCAAAGATGCAATTCACCAGCGATAAGCACCGAATACAGTATCTGTTTCCGCGCCAAATCCGCAATATGGATTCACCGGCATCGGCATTGTCTGCGGTTTTTCCAACAGTAAATTTAACCAGCCTGACAGACAGTATCTGTATCGATCTGTTCAGGCAATCAGATTTAGAAACATCGGATACCTCCACCGCGGCGGCCAACTCAGTAAGCCTCAACCCTGCGGTGGATGAGAACAATGAATGAGCGCTGGCGAATTCTCATCCTGGAAGACAGTCCTGACGACGTAAATCGCATCACCGATGAACTAAACCGCGCCGGAATTGATTTCATGGCGCGAGTAGCTTCGAGCAAGCTTCAGTTCGAGCAGGTACTGGAAGATTTCGTTCCGGACCTGGTTCTTTCTAAATTCACGCTGCCCGGTATCAATTGCTATGACGCGCTGCATCATGTGCGCAAGATTCACAACGCGTTGCCCTTTATAGTCGTTTCCGATCCTGTCGGCGAAGATGCAGCCACAGCCACAATCAGACAGGGCGCTAACGATTTCGTTCTAAAAGGCCGCCTGGCTGGTCTTTCTCAGTCCGTCGAGTCGGCGCTCACTGCGTTTGAAGATCAGTTAGAAAGAGAGCAGGACAACGCTCTTGCCTACAGCCGTTTGCGTACAATGCAACGTCCGCACATGCTGACGCGCGAAAAGCCGATGGTGGGCGAACATATTCGCGTCCTCGTTCTGGAAGACGAGCAAGTAGACTTGCTGGCGCTGGAGAACGAACTCGACAAAATCGATGCTTCATCCACACTTCTTGCCGTCACC
>JAYRNY010000758.1:0-7423 GCA_041911975.1 bacterium
AAAAAGATCGATTTGGGGAACTTTCAAGTTAGTCGGCAGTCACAGACAACTATCGACTGATTGGCTTCCGCGATCTGACCAAGAGACTGTTCCTAAATGGCGACCGTAGAACCGGTATCCGTACTTCTCATTGGCGATAACCGTACTGACTACGTGACCGTAAGGCATCTTCTGGTCGACGAGACGCGCGGAGAATACCAGGTCACCTGGTCCCGCACTTTATCAGACGGTCTGAATTTACTAAAGACAAACTCCTACCAGGTCCTGCTCTTTGACCTCACGACCTCAATAGGTCAGAGCCAGAGAGCATTCGCTGATTTCTGGAGCGAGCTGGTCAGCCAGCCGGTGATCGTCATTTGTCCGCCGGAGAACGAAAGTGCCGCTATCGACGCAGTAAAAAGAGGCGCGCAAGATTATCTGCTGCACAGTCACATTGACAGAGAGAGGCTGCACCGGGCAATCAATTTGGCTCTGGTGCGTTCTGCCTTAAGCCGTGAACAGAAGAAAAAAGCCGGGCTGGAAAAAACCATGAATCTGAGCCGGCTCAAAGAAGATTTTATGGGGCTACTGGCCAACGAAGTCTGGCTGCCGCTACTTGGTGGCAGACTGGTACTGGAGCATCTGCTTGAAGGGTCGCTGGGAGATTTGAACGAACAGCAGAAAGTGGCTCTTTCACAGCTGAAGAAGGGCAATGAAGAATCGCTTGCAGTCACGCAAGAATTGCTTGATGTCTACACATACGATGCGACACGGCAACAACTAGCCAAATCCGAGATTGACTTGAAGGAACTGATCGAAGAATGCATCAAGGAATGCGGTGCATTGGCCAAGTTCCGAGGCATCAATATGACTGGTGAATTTCCTCAAGGCGCACCGAGGATAAAGGGCGATCCGTCAGGAGTCAGGCGAGTAGTCAATATACTGCTTGAGAATGCCGTCAAGTCTTCGCCCAACCGGCAAACAGTGGGAATAAACGTTGCTGAACTGCCCGATGGCGTTCAGATTTCAATCAACGACCGCGGCAGAGACATCGATCCTGACGATCAAAAAAGACTATTCATGCGTTTCTGGGAGGGTGAACCAGGGAGAAAATATTCGACGAAGTGCGGCATGCACCTCTATCTTTGCCAACGAATAGTCGATTCGCACGGTGGCAAAATGACAGTGAGCAGCAAGCCGCAAACAGGCACCACTTTCATCATTACCCTTCCAAAGTAGCTCGCCGAGCCGCATGCAGCAGAGAATGTACTGGCCGACTCCTCAGGATTACAACGAAGCAGTCCAGATGCCGGAGTATTCGTTCGTCAATGAGGAGCTTGCCTCAGGCACTCCTGAACTAACACCAATAGGACTACCGAAGCCGGTCACCGGAAATTTCGCCAGCGTCTACATGTTCGACACAGGCGGCAAGCGTGTGGCAGTAAAATGCTTCCTGCGCAGGGTCGTCGATCAACAAGAACGCTATCAGCACCTAAGCACATATATGGCCGGTCATCACAGTCGTTATATTGTCGGGTTCGAATATCTTGAAAAAGGCATCAGGATAAAAACAGACTGGTATCCTGTGCTAAAAATGGACTGGATCGAAGGCGTCAATTTCGATCAGTACCTGCGAAAGCACATCGGCAATCGCGCCAATCTCGAAAAGATCACCAATCAATTTTCAAGACTCGTCACCGATCTAAAGCATATTGGTATCGCCCACGGCGATCTTCAACACGGCAATCTGATTGTGCAACCGAGCGACCTGCGCCTTGTCGACTACGATGGAATGTTCGTGCCGTCGCTTGCCGGACAGAAGTCCAATGAGCTGGGACATCCAAGCTATCAGCATCCACAACGGTCGGAAGCAAATTTCACAGCAGCGCTTGATGATTTCTCCGCCTGGCTGATTCACAACTCTCTCTCTATCTTGTCTATCGATTCGCTCTTGTTCAAAAAATTCGCAGGCGGCGACGAGTGTATCCTCTTTCGTCCGGCGGATTTGAAAGACCCGCACAATTCGAGGCTTTTCAAAGAACTTATCAATCATCCTAACCTAGAAATCAAAGCACGCAGCGAATTGATCAAACGCCTGACAGAATGTCCGATTGAAAAAGTACCTGCGTTTGCAGAACAAATTCCGCCTTTGGACAGCATTCCAAGAGAGGTACAAACGCAAGAAATCAGGACCACTCCGAGTACACAAAGTACAACCAGTACACCGATTACAAAGGTCAGCAACTTCCCGGACTGGATGCTGCCGGATGATGTAACGGCAACTAAGTCGACACCCGGCCCTGTTTCCGGATCTGTAGAAAAACCTTATATGCGCCCTGTCCCCGCACATCTGCGCCAGGCTCCACGACTGCCTTCGGCGATCAAATGGCCGACTCTGGAGCAGTACGAAAAGGCGGTTCTTGCACCGCTGTCATCATTCCGCGATCAAGAGTTGGCCAATTCGAGACCGCTAGTAAAACTGAAAGTGATCGGCAGTCACGGTGTTGTTTACCAGTTATCCACAAAGGAAAAACAGTTCGCAGTCAAACTCTTCATCGAAGAGCTTGCCGATCGTGACCAGCGCTACGAAGAAGTGTCAAAACTCAAGAGCGGCCCATTGAGCAAATACCTGGTCGACTTTGAATACTTCAACGAAGGCATAAAAGTAAAAGATACCTGGTTTCCCTGCGTAAAAATGAACTGGCAACCCGGTGAGCCGCTGGCTCAGTACGCTTGCAACATGCTCGGCACTGGCAATCGAACAGCCATCGATGCATTGATCGATAAATTTCGCGAAATGCTTCTGGCATTCTTGAACTGTGGTGTTGCTCATGGCGATCTGGAGCCGGCCAACATATTTATAGATCACGCAGGCGCCATCAAATTAGTCGACTACGATGCCATGTTTCTGCCTGCATTGAAAGATCTTGCCTGCGGTGAGACAGGCAACCCGGTTTACCAGCACCCTTCCAGGACCGCCAATCATTTTGGACCCTATTTGGACAATTTCCCTGCCTTACTGATAGATAGTGTCCTGACGGCCATGGGCGCGAGTTCCAGCACAGTGCAAAATCCAAGTTGGGATAGCTATTTGCAGCAGTTAAGACCGCGCAGCTGGTCTCAGGGGGATCCGCGCTCGCCTGTGACGCGGAGAAGCAGGCTGATAAGGGAGATGCAGATGAAGAAAGTCGAGTCAGTGCCCCCCTTAAATGTCTCGATTAAACTTTAATTCAAGTTTCAAGATTGCGGTAAATACGCTATTTGCAGACCATGTTCACGATCTCTTCATGCCGCCGTAGATACCATCGCAGTGACCTCATCTTCCCTTAAGAGTATTCTCCGATGACTAGAAACGATGGCGGGACCCCACGCGGCGATCTTTCGCGCGCATCCGTAACTGCAGACGACAATGCGATTAACCCCGGCGATTACTGGAGACGCGCAAGCGATCAACCAGACAATTATCAATTTACAGGCGACGGCAAAAAGGTAGTAACCGCTGCCAATGACGGCACGCAAAAGACCGTCACCGTCGGCGAAAAAGACAGCCTTTGGACCATTGCATCAAGACTCGTCAAAGAGTCAGATTGCACTGACAAATCAGACAAGTTCAAACTTGATGTCGTCAAAGGTCTCGTCGAAAAGAACAAAGACAAATACAAGACACTGGAAGCAAACCCCGACAAAATCAAGGGCGGTTGGGTGCTGAATGTGGACAGCGTGGAAGAGCTGGCCAAGCTAGGCCACGGTAAAAAATTGAACACTCACTACAAGCCACCAAGTGAGCGCGAGAAAGGCAGCGATGGAACATCCAATCCACCCAATAAAGACTGCCCTCCGGGACACCATAAACATCATCATGGCGGCCGCCGCGCAGACAATGGCGATCAATACGGCAATCCGCAGTACGGCGATCAATACACGGGCCAGCGCCCCATGGATATGGGTCCGGCAAAAGACATCATGGGCATGATCGGCATGGTGGCAGGCAGCGCCATATTAGGAAATGTGCTTGGCGGCAATCGCCATCATCACCGTCCGTATTACGACGATTACGGATACAGAGGCGGATATTATGACGGCGGATCCGGCTACTATGACGGCGGCTATCCCTACGGAAATCAATTCCAGCAATACCGCTATCCGAACTATTCACAGTACCGACAGCAACCATTTCAAAACTTTCAGCCACCCGTAAACTACTCACACTACGGGCGCCCGCAACAAGGCTATGTGGTGCCTATCTCTCAAGTGCAAAACACTCAATTTAGAATTCCGCAGATTCCACAGATTCAGCAGCAACATCATCACCACAACTGGCAGCAAACTGTGCAGCAACAGCAGCGCCAGCAGCAGTGGCAGCAATATCACAGGCACACATAATCAGTTCTCGTAGGGGCGTATCGTATGTGCCCTCATTGTAGAGGTGTCGGCGGCTCGTCGACAAGGTTCTATTTCAGCTGCGCCGCGAGTAGCCATAGAGTATAGGGCTCAAGACGCCAAAAACAAAAACAACTGCAGGCCCAATCATGTAGAGGATGCCCGTGACCAGACCAGTAGAATCCTTCGGAGCATCGGCAAGCGTCGCCACTGCAGAATACAGTTCCCCGCACAAAGGGGTGATGATCATGCCGATCAAGAGCCCCGCAACAATTGACGCGACAACCTTCTTGCCCAGTTTGTATCCGGCGATTTTGTGAATCACTTTGCCTGCTAAAGCACCGACGAAGTACGCGATAATAAAACCAAAAAACGACCCTTCCCCAACCCGCACATATCCATAAATCGCTCCAAGCGCGATGCAGGCGAGCACGGTGCGCGCCATGATCCACGGCGACACGACAATCAAATGACTCGAGAACTTGCTGGTGCAGTTTCGGCAACGAAAACCGACCGGGCATTGCACGAAACACTTCGCACAAATGATTTCGCCGCAATCAATGCAGGTCAGTTTTGAATCGCCATGTGAATGTTTGCCGAACACTTCCAATCTCTCCCCAGTTCCCGCCTGCGAAACTCTCCGGGAAATCAAACCTGTGCACGAACACTCGGTTGTTAAGTCATACTTTCCCGGCGCAGTAGTTTTAATCTACAGATATACTCCTAAAATTAGGAGAAAGCCCAAAAACGCCCACCAGTTCTAGCATTAGCGAACTTTACTCGAAGGGAGACAAAGGGGGTTTATCGCGTGCCAAGAGAATATGCTAATTGCTCCATGAGACCTATGGTGTATTCGTTTCGAACATGAGGCGTTTTGATTATGCGTGATCTCAAATGCAGAAAGTCGGCAATTGCATTTTCTTTGTGTGCAGTTTTTTCATTCTCGCTGAGCATAGCGGCAACCGCAAAAGACGAAGCAGCACCTGCCCCGTTGAACGTATCAAGCACCGCATTTAGTGCCGGCAAAGTAATTCCAAAACAATACACCGGCGATGGAAAGGACGTTTCACCGCCTTTGCAGTGGTCCGCCGGTCCCAAAGGAACCAAGTGCTACGCGCTCTCGGTGGAAGATCCCGATGCTCCACGCGGAACCTGGTGGCACTGGATCTTAGCCAATATTCCAGTCAATATCACCCATTTGAAAGAAGGCGCCAGCAAGGGCAAACCTGGTCCCGGAGTGGAAGGCAAAAACGACTTCGACAACCTTGGATACAACGGACCCATGCCGCCAAAAGGGCAAAATCATCACTATCACTTCAAGGTCGTGGCTCTAAGCGATAAGCTCAAGCTCAGCCCCGGCTGCACTAAAGAACAGTATGAAGCAGCGATAAAAGGGCATATTACAGGGCAAGGAGAACTGATTGGAACTTACACTCATTGAAAGATCCGGAATTTGATTATTCCTATATCGCCAACCCAAGCCAGTGCGGGTATTTACCGGACAAGACCTGGCAGCTCAAGTACGCGCTGGTGCGCGACCTGACGCCCGAAAAGTACTGGGAGCTGATTAATACGGGTTGGCGACGCTTCGGGCATGTGCTGTTTCGCCCCGCCTGTCCTTCCTGCAACGCCTGCCAGCCAATACGCGTGCTGACTAGGGAATACAAACCGAACCGCAGCCAGCGCAGGCTGATTAAAGCGAATGAAAGCTCGGTCATTTTGAAAGTCCAGACACCTGAAGTCAATGAAGAAAAACTGACGCTTTACATGCGTCATCACCACGATCATTCTGAAAGCAAAGGTTGGCCGACCCCGTCCATAATTGGCGGGATAGAGCACATTTCCTCAATCATTGACGGACCATTTCCTGTAGAAGAATGGTGCTATTACATTGATGAAAAGCTGGTTTCCGTAAGTTATATGGACGTTCTCAAGGATGGATTCTCGGGAATCTACTTCTTCTGGGATCCCGATTGCAAAAGCCGCCAGCTTGGAACCTGGATATTGATCACAATGATAAAACGCGCGGCCGAACTGGGTCTTCCATATGCTTATCTCGGCTACTTCGTCAAAGGTTGCCGCTCCATGGAATACAAAGGTCACTACGAGCCGTCCGAGATTCTATTTCCCGATGGCACCTGGCGCGTCGTCGATCCCTTTGTGCAAACTGATTTAGATTGATTACCCAGGATCGAATAATTACACGGCTTTCACATATGGAGCGCATGGCGATCGCGTAAAGATTGTTGAGACAGTAGGCGGTTCCGTGACAAGTACTAAGCAGTTGTGGGGTGATGAAGAGCGCAATTCTGGAGGCTCGGTCACAAGGCAGTTCTTTAAACGGGGTGAGATTATCTCGGGAACTGCGTATTTCTATGCCAAGGATCATCTTGGCTCCGTCCGTGAATTGACCGATTCTTCAGGAGTAATTCAAGCACGGTATAGCTTTGACCTCTATGGTCGAACCTCAAAACTGCAGGGTTCAGTTGATGCTGATTATCAATTTGCTGGAATGTACATGCATGCCCGAAGCGGAATGTACTTGACTCCAGCTCGAGTCTACAGCACGCAGATCGCTACTTGGTTGAGCCGAGACCCTGAAGACGGGCTTTCATACATCTACGCCAATGGCAATCCCATTTCTTTCATTGATCCATTGGGGCTCGACTCAGTTTCGATTATTACAGGCCATGGACTCTACGGACACATCGGCTTACTTATAGAGACTGGGGAGGGAAAAAACATTGTGTATCACGAATTTCAAGGAAGTTATACCGCGCTTCTTAAGATTGGCAATAATAAGATAATTCCAGGAGGGGAGCTAATTGCCATCCGTAAGGAAAGCTGCAAAATGCCGAACGAAAGATATCTCGCTAAAGATTTGATTGTAGGCGAAATAATGACCCGCAAAGTGCTTGACGCCGCCAATTCGTTATTCGAAAAGGTAAATAATGCTCATTTGCCTTATTCTCTGATTCCTCCGGGTGCAACCAATTATGGCGAACCTGCACCATATGGATTGAACACAGGCCCTGGCTACACAAGCAACTCTTTTATAGGAACA
>JAYRNY010000759.1:0-4605 GCA_041911975.1 bacterium
AGATATCCGATCGCTTGATTATTTCGCTGCCTACTACAAAAACTCACGTGCGCAATATTCTCAACAAACTAGCTGTAGATGATCGTACGCAAGCGGCTGTGCATGCGATGAGACGTGGAATAGTTTGATTTGCTCCGTTAAAATGCCGACGTGCTGATTCTACGTTTGCAGTAACCGTGCACCATCGACCGTTAGTATGGTGATGCAGCCGGTTGGATGCACTCTAAAGAACGATGTCTTTCCGGCGTGATTTGTTCAAGCTTGCATATATGACTGCCGGCGGAGCGTGAGAACTAATGACATACATAAAGTGGTTTGAAGAAATCAGTTTGAATGATTTGCCCCTGGTCGGCGGCAAAAATGCTTCCCTGGGTGAATTGACCAGAGAGCTCAAGTCTTGCGGCGTCACGGTCCCGGCAGGCTTCGCCATTACAGTGGATGCTTATGATGCAATCCTGGACAGAGGGACAGTACGAGAGAATCTCAACAAACTGTTTTCCCAAAGTTTAGGGGACAGTATTTTCAATCTTACTCAAACTGCGCAACGCGCCAGAGCAATAGTGAAGGACGCCGGGCTGCCGGAGCCGGTCAGGGAGGAAATCATCTCTCACTACCGCAAGCTCTCGTCTTTGTATGGCAGTGATTGTACGGACGTTGCAATTCGCTCCAGTGCTACTGCCGAGGATCTTCCTGATGCTTCTTTTGCCGGGCAGCAGGAATCATTTTTGAATGTTCAGGGTGAGTCTGCTGTTCTCGAGGCTTGTTTGAATTGTTTCGCGTCTCTTTTCACTGAGCGCGCGATTAACTATAGACGTGATAAAGGCTTCGATCAGTTGAGTGTGCGCTTGTCAGTCGCCGTTCAAAAGATGGTGCGCTCCGATACCGCCAGTTCAGGAGTCATATTCACTATTGACACAGAGAGTGGTTTTCGCGATTGCGTTTTAATTACTTCCGTCTATGGGCTGGGCGAAAACATTGTTTCCGGTCGCGTCGATCCTGATGAGTACTTGGTTTTCAAGCCAACATTGCGTAGCGGTTTCAAACCGATTTTGAGAAGAAAGGTCGGTGCCAAACAGCAGCGCCTGATCTACTCTGTCCATGGATCCCGAACAACGACCAACGTCAATGTTCCGGAGGAGGAAAAGTCCAGATTGAGTCTATCCGATGAGGAAGTAATTCTTCTGTCGAAGTGGGCTCTGGCCATTGAAGATCATTACAGCTCGGTGCACGGTCACGATATCGCCATGGACATAGAGTGGGCGAAGGATGGTCGCGACAATCAGATGTATATCGTTCAAGCGCGCCCTGAAACTGTCTTTTCATCGAAACAATCGAAGACATTCTGCACTTTTACATTGAACGAGCAAGGACAAGTGCTTTTGGACGGACGAGCAATTGGAGAGCGGATCGGCAGTGGTCCGGTTCGCTTGATTCGCAACAAAGAGGAGCTGGTACATTTCAAGGACGGAGAAGTTCTCGTTGCCGACATGACCGACCCGGACTGGGAGCCCGTGATGAAGCGGGCCGCTGCGATCGTCACTAACAGAGGCGGCAGGACCTGCCATGCCGCCATAGTCAGCAGAGAGCTGGGTGTCCCATGCGTCGTCGGGACTCATAAAGCAACAGAGATTCTTCAATTACAAGAAAAAGTCACTGTCAGTTGCGCTGAAGGCGCGCAGGGAAAGGTCTACAAAGGCGCATTGTCCTTCAGCCGCAATGAGTTTGCCATAGATGACATTCCTCAAATCAGAACCAAGGTGATGATCAATTTGGGAGATCCAGATCAGGCCTTTTCCCTTGCGCAATTACCCGTCGACGGTGTGGGTCTGGCGCGCGAAGAGTTCATCATTGCCAATGAGGTTAAGGTTCATCCCTTAGCGCTGACTCGTTTTGACAGTCTTGTCGATCCAAGAGCAAAAGCTGAAGTTGCTTTTTTGACGAGGGACTACAAAGATAAGACAGCATACTTCGTCGACAAGTTGGCGGAAGGTGTAAGCACCATAGCTGCAGCATTTTTTCCTCGACCTGTAATTGTTCGTCTATCTGATTTCAAGACGAACGAATATGCCGGTCTCCTTGGCGGTGCGCAATTCGAGCAACAGGAAGACAATCCGATGATCGGGTTCAGAGGTGCAAGTCGTTATTACAGCGATAGTTATAAAGACGGCTTTGCACTCGAGTGCCGGGCGCTCAAGTCGGTGAGAGACGAAATGGGTCTGACCAATGTGAAGATAATGGTTCCATTTTGCCGGACTGTAGAAGAGGGAAAACGGGTCCTTGCTGAAATGTCTTCACACGGATTGAACCGTGGAGAAAATGAGCTGGAAGTTTATGTCATGTGCGAGATTCCTGCCAATGTAATCCTGGCCGATGCTTTCTCGGAAATATTTGACGGTTTTTCAATCGGTTCCAACGATCTCACTCAACTGGTACTTGGTATAGACCGTGATTCGGAACTCGTGGCCGCCTCTTTCGATGAGCGTAATCTGGCCGTGAAACGCATGGTCACAATGGCGATTCAAGAGGCGAAAAAGGCCGGCAGAAAAATCGGCATTTGCGGGCAAGCACCCAGTGATTATCCTGAGTTTGCCAGCTTCCTCGTCGAAAAAGGCATCGACAGCATCTCGCTCAATCCTGACGCCGTTCTGAAGACTATTTCCATAATTGCTCAAGCCGAAGAAGCGTCACTCGGGAAGCTGGCTTCCGCTGTGTAATTAGGATCGTATACACTGGACCTGGGGATTTATGAACGGAAATGTCCTTTCTCCAGAAAATCTGCATTCCAATAACGAGCTGGAAATAGCCTATCTGACGGATGGCGCTGTCCTCAATCGCCTGCATTCGGGAAAAGAAGGACTGAGCGAAAAGGAAGCCTTCGATCGCCTGCAAAGGCACGGAAAAAACACTATCGAAGTTGAGCTTCCGCCTTCTCTGTTGAAAAAGGTGGTCGGCAACTTTTGGCATCCAATGGCCATACTTCTATGGGTGACGGGATTCGTTGCCCTGGCTGCCCAAATGCCCCAGCTGGCAGTGGCAATCTGGCTAGTGAACGTGATAAATGGGAGCTTTAGCTTCTGGCAGGAATATCGAGCTGAGCGCGCCGTAGATGCTTTGAATAAGCTTTTGCCTGTCAATGTGAAGGTTTTACGGGATAACCTGCCTGTTGATATACCGGCAGCGAACCTTGTCCCTGGCGATCTGGTCATTCTGGAAGAGGGCGACCGTATTTCGGCTGACATGCGCCTGCTTGCCTGCCAGAGCCTGGAAGTCGATCAATCGACATTGACCGGCGAGTCAAGACCGGTTAGCAAGATTGCCGAGCCATTTCATGCAGGCAATCATGGCAACGGTATAACAAAATCAGAATTGACCAACCTGGTTTTTGCAGGAACAACCGTCTTGAGCGGTCATGGGCAAGCAGTCGTCTTTGCCACAGGCACCGCCACTGAGTTTGGACGCATCGCCCATCTCACGCAAACAATTGTCGATCAACCCAGCCCCTTGCAAAAGGAATTGCAAAGACTGACGCATATCGTTTCTTTGTTCTCGATTACAATCGGTGTCGCCATGTTTGTCGCTGCGAAAGTGCTCACGCACACAGGCACTGCGCAGGCGTTCACCTTTGCGCTCGGTATGATCGTCGCCTTTGTGCCTGAAGGAATGGTGCCCACTGTAACTCTCTCTCTTGCGCTTGCAGTGCAGCGGATGGTCAAGCGAAATGCACTTGTGAAACGATTGTCGTCGGTCGAGGCGCTGGGAAGTTGCAATATCATCTGCACGGACAAAACCGGCACGCTGACCGAAAATCAAATGACCGTAACGCGCGCATACGCAGCCGGCATGAATTACGAGTTTGCCGGTTTGGGTTACTCTCTAGCCGGTAGCATAATGCCTTCGCCAAACACTGCGCGAGACTTTGAAATTCTCGAACTTTTGCGCTGCGGCGTCAGCTGCAACAATGCGCGCATCGACTTGCCGGCCTCAGAGCTTGTTTCCGGAGATCCAACTGAAATAGCACTTTTGATTGCCGCTGGAAAGGCAGGCCAGCCGGTAAAGTGCGTTGCCGAGCGATTGGCGGAGAATATTTTCGACTCCAGGCGTAAGTGCATGAGCACAGTGCATGCTTTTGAAGACAGGAAAATTGCTTATGTAAAAGGCTCGCCGTCACAGATTTTAGACAAATGCACGAGCCAGCTTTTGGCAGGCGTGGAGCAAGAAATAGATGATGGGCAGAGGCAAGCGCTTGTCCAGCAGATCAATGCGTATGCCCGTGATGGATTGAGGGTTATAGGCGCGGCCAGGAAAGTGTTGCCGGATGACGAAACAGATTTTTCTGCCGGCAATGTCGAGAAAAATCTTTGTTTCCTTGGCTTGTTTGCTATGTACGATCCGCCCAGAGAAGGTGTTTCCGAAGCGGTCGACAAATGCCGAAAGGCAGGCATTCAGGTAGTGATGATCACCGGTGACTATGAGGTTACTGCAGAGGCGATTGCCAGAAAGGTCGGCATTATCAAGAACGGAAAAGTAAGTGTGATCACTGGTCCTCAGCTAGAGCATATGTCCGATCAAGAATTCATCGAGTCTTTGAAAGGAGAGATGATATTC
>JAYRNY010000760.1:0-7305 GCA_041911975.1 bacterium
ATGCGATTTGAGAGATTTGCTTGTCTTATTTTGGCGGTGGCTGCCGCCGGTAGCCTTCAATCAATTAGTCTGCCCGCTTGTGCCGATGAGGCGGCCACCATGGCTCCAGTGCCGGGAGGTGAGGCGGCGCCGGCCACTGGCGACGTGAAAGTACAAATCGAGTCGATGGTCGCGGAAGGTCCTATGTATGAAGAGCGCGGGCTTCTGCTCAAGCGCATCAATGCTGCCAAAGCGCAGGGGATAGGAATCGCCGGCTATCTGGCTGCTTTCAAGTATGTAGAAGAGCTGGCTAAGACAAACGCCCCGGCGGAAAAACTCAAAGAGAGAATCGATGCCGTCAATAAAGGGTTGGACGATCAGTCCAAGCGTGCTGTTGATTTGAAGAACCGCCCACCGGCAACCGTATATGACGGCGGCTCCGCCGCAGCTTCGGGCAGCTCCGAGCAAAAACCGAATGCATCAGACATTGCATCGCAATTGAAAGGGCAGAATCCGGACAGTTTGATTGAAAAACTAAAGGCGAAATTTGGCGACAAGATACCGGAAGGCACCGATATCGATAGCCTGAAGAAAAAGCTCATGGGCGACGACCGCGCCAAGGAACTCTTGAAGAAGTACGGACAGTAACGCGGCAGCCTCAAGTGTTGCACCATATATGGTGCAAGGAGGCGGACGAGCAAAGTTTCATGAAAGTAATTTTGGCCACTGTGAGCAGACATAGTGGAAATTTTCTTCGTAAACGGCCTCTTATAATGTTCCTTGGTCTACAATTATTTTAGGGGTAGTAATCCGGACGTTGTCAGACGGCCGTAATGCTTTCTCCAATTTAGGAATCCCAAAAGACCACAGGAATCTAAAATAGCCAAATGACTGACAAAACAGCACGGTCCAAGCCCAAACGAAAAAGCCTGGTTTTGATGGAGCGTGACATCTGGGCGCTCGTTCAGCTTTACTTGCATCGCACAATCAGTTCGAGTCAATTAGCAAAGCTGTGCTTTCCTGACATCAGTTATGAAACAGCACGCAAGCGCTTGAGAAGACTGCAACAAGCCGGTTTTACGGGCTCCTCCTCGAGCGGCCGCATGGAAGGCCGCGGCAGACCGGAATTAATCTACTTTTTGACCACTCAGGGCGCGAAGGCTCTCGAGCAGCATCGCGGCATATCGTGGGAAACCATACCCACAGGCCCGCCGCACACTTATCACAAAGAACACTTCTTGAGACTCGTTGATGTCAGGCTGGCATTGCTCGATGCCGAGCAGAGAGGTCTGATCAACAATCTCGAATTCACGACCGGACGCGAATTCTGGCGCGAGCTTTCGGGCGACCTGACCAGTGTCGACGAACAAGCCGACGCCACAATCTCTTTCAGCTATCCGCACATGGAAACCATCAAAGTGCTTCTGGAAATCGACACCGGCAATTTCCGCCAGACCCGGCACTGGGAGCCGAAAATTAAGGCATTTCTCAAAACAGGCTTTCCAATCTGGGTGGTCACCGGCAGCGCACCGCGCATCGTCACCTTACGCAAGTGGACGCAGCCTTTGCTTGATGAAGCAGCTGTAGGACCGGGTAAGTGTGTTTTCAGCGTCTATCAGGAGATAGTCGATCGCGGCATCTTCGGGGCTGGTTGGCAGCGCACGGATGGAACATACACAGACTTGCGTCCGAAATTACCGGAAGGGCAGCGCATTCCTCCGGGATAGAATCAGGCAGCTAGAACTGTATGAGCGATGCACACCATCGCCCCTGTGATTCCTGAGAACTTGTTACGGCCTGCCTTTCACAATCAGTGCCGGCGAGCTTGTTACCTAAGATTGGACGCCTGTCAAAAGTTCTTCGGCGAAATGACAGTGAGAAAAATGCTCGCTTTCGATCAAACGCAGATCGGGAATATCGGTCTTGCATTTGTCTTTGACCATCGGGCAGCGCGTATGAAAAGTGCAGCCTTTCGGCGGATTGGCAGGGCTGGGCAGGTCGCCTGCGAGAATAATGCGTTTTGATCTGTCGACGTCGGGATTGGGAATGGGCGCTGCACTGATCAGCGCCTTTGAATATGGATGCAGCGGCATGTCATAAACGCGATTGCAATTACCGATCTCGGCGATTTGCCCTAGGTACATGACGGCAATCCTGTCGCTTATGTAGCGCACGACATCGAGATTGTGGGCGATGAACAAGTAAGTGAGCTTCAATTCGCGCTTTAGATCAATGAGCAAATTGAGAATTTGTGCTTGAACACTTACCTCGAGTGCTGACACCGGCTCGTCTAAAACAATTACGCGCGGATTAAGAGCCAGTGCGCGGGCGATGCCGATGCGCTGTCTCTGACCGCCCGAAAATTCATGTGGATAGCGCTCTTGCATGCGTGCGGAAAGTCCTACCAGGTCCAGCAGTTCCGTCACGCGTTTGAAAAGCTCCGGTCCTTTCATTACCTTGTGCACTTCCAGAGGCTCGGCAATGATCTGTTTAACAGTCATGCGCGGATCCAGGCTGGCATAAGGGTTTTGAAAAACAATCTGCAGTTGGCGCCGCAATTTTTTCATCGACTCCCTGTCGCAGTTCAGCACATCCTGCCCGGCAAAAACGACTGAGCCGGCAGTGGCCGGAAGGAGCCTGAGCATGACGCGACCAAGAGTGGACTTTCCGCATCCCGACTCTCCAACAAGACCGAGCGTCTCTCCTTCGATGATGCTCAGATCTACACCGTCCAGCGCTTTTACCGCACCGACCTGCTTGTTGAAAAATCCTTTGCGTATAGGAAAGTGTTTTTTCAGTCCCCTGATCTCGACGATTACATTTTCTTTTGCAGCCGGAGCTGAATCGCTTGATGCATTTTTTGCATCATTTGAATCCACATGCATGTTTGGTTCCGGCTGCGAATTATCGAGAGTCAAAGTCTATGTATTTTCCTGGCAAAAAAAGCATGCCGGCTAAATTAACCGGCATGCTTGATTATAAGTGAACGCAGGCGAAAGCTATGGACGTCGGGAGGAGAGATTTCCAAGCTTTTCTACCGTCAGGATTGCAAACTTGAGGGGGTTGCCCTGAAGACGATTGGGATCTTCTTCGATCCATCCATAGTTCTGGGCATATTTCTTGGCATTTTGAGGTGCGCAATAGCCTCTGTTGGAGCCGGCACCTTGCAGCTGCGGGCAAGCAGCCTTGGCGATGGCCATTGTCTGGAGGCGATTCATATTTGTTTCTTCCTTGGAAGATGCATTTGTTTCGTGTTGAAATTCGTGTTCAAGGCTTTCGAAATAGCGAGCCAGAGCGTTGTTTTCATAACGCCCCCACATCTCACCTTTGATTCTGTAGGGCTTTGGTTCACGCAGAAAGATGTACCAGAACACGGTGTACAGAACTAACAATTCGGCGGCAATGATTAGATAGGCGAACATATCCGAACTCCCGGCTGAAACAGCCTCGAGCAAAGGGTTTCCTATTTATTGAGTCCTGGCGGACTTTATATCTCGTGTAAGTGTCTGTGCCTTTGTATGTGAATTCGAATGCGTTTCGTGCTTTGCAGCACTCAACTCATTTGTTATGCGTTTTGTGCTTTGCAGCACTCACGTCTCAGGGATACGCAAACGGCAGAAACTTTAGTCACGCTTAACGTGTGTAAACATGATAACGAAACATTACAAAAAAGCTATGGGTTTTTAATGATCGGATAATTGTCAAGTGGTTAATTCTCGAAGCTCGTCAGACGGCACAATGACAGGATTACAGCCATGTTGATAACTGCTGGCGGCGCTCGGGTTATCCACTAATGTCTTTCGACTTAGAGATCTCACACCCCGGGGCGCTAGCCAGCCTTGTTGTAATTGTCGAGACACAATTTTCTCTTTGAGCAAGGAACAAGATGCAGATCAATCGAGTTGCTGTGGTGGGAGCTGGGACAATGGGCTCGTCCATTGCGGTTGCCTTTATAGGAAAAGGAATTCCAGTCCTTCTTAAAGACGTCGACCAAGAACAAGTCGACAAGGGTCTGGCTAATGTAGATCGCCTCTTGAAGTCTCGCGTCGACAAAGGGATGGCCAAGAAAGAGGCGGAGGCGCAGCGCGCCTTGATTGAACCGACGACAGAGTACACACGCTTTTCGGAAGTTGATTTCGTCATTGAAGCCGTGGCGGAGAACATCGACATCAAAAGGAAGGTATTCGAGAGTCTCGATGAATACTGCAATGTAGATGCCATTTTCGCCAGCAACACTTCCAGCCTGTCGATCACGCAGATAGGCTCATTTACTCGTCGCGCCGACAAGGTCGTCGGCATGCACTTTTTCAATCCTGCGCATTTGATGAAACTGGTGGAAGTGATTCCCGGACTCGAGACATCTCCAGACACGGTGCAAACAGCGATAGCACTTGGGCAGCAGCTGGGCAAACTGGCAGTGCGTGTTGAAGAATGTGCTTCTTTCCTGGTCAATCGCCTTCTGGGCCGCTATATGAATGAAGCGCTCTGGTGCTTGTTGGAAGGCGCTTGCGACATCGAGGGCATCGACAAGGCCGCCTGCGATGTGGCGATGCCGATCGGACCTCTGGCGCTGAGAGACATGAATGGGGCAGATATTGGGCTGGCAGTCGCGAAATTCAATTTCCAGGAATATGGAGAGCGCTTTGCTCCATGCCCGATTCTCGAAGAGATGGTCGAGAAGAAGTTGCTCGGTCAAAAGACTATGGGCGGGTTCTACGCCTACGACAAGGAAACAAGAAAACGCACCGGCGCTAATCCGGACATGATGAAGACCCTCGAATCGGTGCGCAAAGTGTCCGCAAAAAATGCAGCCGGCGCGCCTGCAAAGGATCTTGATTTCAAGCCTGAACGTCTATTTCTTCCCATGATCAATGAAGCTTTTCTCTGCCTCCAGGAGCACATTTGCGCGCCTGAAGATCTCGATCCTGCCCTTTGCGCGGGATTGGGAATGCGCACGGGGCCACTGGCGATGGCAACGCAGATGGGACTTGAGAATTGTCTATCACTGATTGAAGAGCACTTTGAGGCCTATGGTGAGAGATTTCGCCCGGCGCCGCTTTTAAAGAGATACGTCTGGGGTAAGAGGACGACAATCTCGTGAGTTCATAAGACATGACGCTGACCAAGAAACGGTCGATGATAGTTCTGGCTGTTGCCTGTCTTGGTCTGTTTTTCCTGGGCATGACGAGCTTCGGCGTCACCGATCCGGGCGAAGGATATTATGTCGAGGCGGCCCGCGAGATGGTGGAGAGCGGCGACTTCATCACTCCGCATCTCAACTATCAGATCTATTTCTCCAAACCCATACTTACCTTCTGGCTGATGGCTGTTCCGTACAAACTTTTCGGAGTAAGTGAGTTCTCCGCCCGCATCGCCTTTTCGCTTTTGTCCACCTTGCTCGTATTCGCCACCTACAAAGTGGCTCGCACATTCAATTCCGAGTTTGCCGGTCTGTTTGCCGGTCTTGTGATTGCGTCTTCGCCTTTGCTTATTGCTGAGACCAGGCTTTCTCCAATTGATGTTGCCTTTTCCTGCTTTGTAGATCTGGCGGTTTTTTCTTTTGCCATGTGCTCGCTGCTCGATAGAAAGCGCTGGTGGTGGGTGTTTCACGCGGCGCTCGGTCTTGCTGTTTTAACCAAAGGACCGGCCGGTGTAATTCTATTTCTGGCCGGAACAATTGCTTTTCTTGTCTTGACACGCCCGTCCATCGCTGCGATGAAAACCTGGTTCTTACGTCTCAGACCGCTTCTCGGGACGCTCATCTTTTGCGCCATTGTTCTGCCCTGGTATGTGGCGATTTACATTGCCACAAAAGGGCTTTTCCTCAAAGTGTTTTTCCTGTACGAAAATTTCGCACGTTTTGCCGGTCACACCAATCTAGGCAAAGCAGTCTGGTGGCACTACTTGCCTGTAATCGGATACGGTTTTGCGCCATGGGTCGTCTTGCTGCCTTTCGCTGCGTACAGCATCGTCAAAGCAAGGATGCAAATGCGAAGGGTTGAGGCAGAGGTCTCTGGTGCTGAGAGTCGAGACAACAAGCAACAGTTTCTCTTTTACCTTTTCATATGGAGCTTGATCGAATTTCTATTTTTCAGTTGCTCGAAGACCAAGCTTGATACGTATATTCTTCCGTCTTTGGCTCCTTGTGCTGTTTGCCTGGGTATTAAGGCGCAGGAGTGGTTGAAGCAGGTTGAAAACTCCGCTTGTGGCTTGCCATCAATCAAATCGGCGAAAACCTTTGTTGGTGCCGCACTCGTGCTTGGTGTTCTCCTCCTCATAGGCGGCCCGGTTGCCTCATTCGCGTTTGTAAAAGCAGAACTGCTCAGCAAGATCTCAATTGCTGCCGGCACTGTGATGCTTTCCGCGGGGTTGATTCTTTGTTCGCGCTTTTACAAAGAAGGGAAAAGAGAGCAGGCGGTCGCTGTTTTCGCGTGCGGTTTTGCGCTTGCTGCCGCGCTTGCGCAGCCGGTCGGCTTTCAAATCGGTTCGAAAAAACGCTTTGATGATTTGAAATTGATAGCCACGAAACTCAGAGGCAAAGACGTCCATCTGGCTATGTTCAACACCTTCAAACCAGCGGTTATGTACTATTCGCTCAGTGGTGTGGATTCTTTCTTCCATCCCCATCAGATAGAGAAGGCTGACGCGCTTGAGCGCCCCCTGATAATTATTGCCAGCGACAAGGTTGTGGACAGGCTGCGGGCACAGCCTGGAGTCAATTTGAAAGAGGTCGAGCGCAGCGGCGAATGGGCGGCCTATGAAGCGGTCGGCTCTAAGTTGAGCCGTAATCTGACTCTGGAAGAGGTTTTTTCCCAACCCCAAGCATTTGAGATGGCTATAAGCGGCAAGGGCGACTGGGGACCGCTTGCCGTGCCCTTCGCTACGGGCGACCGCCAGTGGTGGAAGAAGAAATAACGTCGGCTGAGGCCCAGTTTCGGCTTACTTGAAAACAAACGCACTTGTAAAGTCTAAATCAGAACGAGTTCTTTTCCTGGAATCCCGAATTTGGGGGACGTTTTGCCCGGAACATATATTTCGGCAGAGCGTCGATTCATCCATGCAGTGATGCGGCGGTGGACTGTATTGGTGTGTGGGAGCAAGCTTATGCTGAGAAAGGAAGTTGGTTATAAGAGAGCGCTGAGTCTGGCGTTGTCTTTGGTTTTACTCGCGGCAAATTTTGCTCCTGCCTATGCGGCAGCCGCGCCGGTCGGCGATGAAGCCCGTCTTGAAAGGATCGAAACATCGCTCCTGCAGCGTATCCAAAAAGGTATGTCCGACACGGAGCGTCTCTCCGTGTTGGAAAATCGCGTTTTCGGCGCGGAGAAG